>NZ_JBITCO010000017.1:0-166468 GCF_044453265.1 Kitasatospora sp. NPDC051705
CGCCCGGTTACATTCCGAACCCGGAAGCTAAGCCTCACAGCGCCGATGGTACTGCAGGGGGGACCCTGTGGGAGAGTAGGACGCCGCCGAACAATTCTTCGAGAAAACCCTCGCCGGGGCACCCGGCGGGGGTTTTCTGCATTTCCGCACGCGGACCGGGCGTGGGGGAGCCGCGGGGGGAGGACGCCGCGGGGCCTTCCGGTGGGGGTGGGCCGGGCCGGGTCCGGCGGGGGAGGTGCCGGAGAGGGGGGCGCTGCGGCCGCGGAGGCGCCGGGGGGGAGGGGGCGCCGGGGAGGCGCGGTGGTTCAGGGGGTCGCGGATCTGCGGAGCTGCCGGAGGCAGGCGGCGATCTCGGCCGGCGTCGACGGGCCGAGGGCGTCGGCGAGGCGGCCGTTGTGGAGGAAGACGACGCTGTCGGCGCTGGCGGCGGCTTCGGGGTCGGTGGTGACGAGGACCGCCGTGACGTCGAGGGCCTGGACCGCGCGGCGCAGCGAGGCGCCGACGGCGCGCGCGAGTTCGGGCGAGTCGTCGTGTCCGGGGGCGTCGACCAGGAGCAGCCGTGGTGAGCCGGCCAGCAGGCGGGCCAGCATCGCGTTGTGCTGCTGTGTCCGGCCGAGCTTGCGCAGCGGCCGCCGCCAGAACCAGAGCCGGGTGACCCGGCTGATCTGCCAGGCCTGGCGGCGGCCGAGCCGGGGCGTGCCCGGGTCGACGAACTCACGGACCGTCACGTTCGGGTGGACGGGCTCGTGTTGGCCCCAGAGCGCGCCGACGGCACCCCGTTCACCGTCGGCCCAGTGGACCGTGCCGGTGGACGGGGTGGTGAGGCCGGCCATGCACTCCAGCAGCGCCGTGGTGCTGGCGCGTTCGTCCCCCATGACGGCGCAGAAGCGTCCTTTTCGAACGCCGAGCGAGAACTCGCGCAGCACCGCCGTGGGACCGTTCGTGCCCGGGTGGATTTTCGACACGTTTTCCAGCGTGACGGCACAGCCAGGTGCGGCTTCCCGCTCGGCCGGTGCTCCTCCCATCATGAATCCGCTCCCAGGCTTCCGTAAATGATGCGTGCGGCGACAAGGCATCGTGCTTGCATGCCCCGAACCTACTCGCTCGTAATGGGTTTAGGCCATGCTGCCCGCATCCGTTTGTATGGTGCACTTTCCTAGACCATGCGTGCCGGATCAGGATCGTGCCGGTGGTGGTGCCGCCGGTTCGTCGGTTCGGGGATCGTCGGAATAGGGCGAATTGTCAGAGAATTAGTCAGACCAGCGGATCTCCGCGCAGAAGGGCCCCGCCCAGCGGGGTCAGGGTGTGGTGGACCTTGTTGAGCGAGCGCAGCGTGGTGATGAGGCCGGCGGCCCGCAGGACGGCGGTGTGCTGGCTCGCGGCGGCCGTGGAGATGCCCACCAGCTCGCCGACCTCGGTGGTGGTGCAGGTGGTCGTCAGGACCTGCAGGACGGCCGCCCTGGTGCGCCCCAGGAGGGCTCCCAGGGCCTGGTCGCCGTCGGGCGCCGGATCCCACAGGTTCTCCCGCTCGCGGGGGACCGGGATGGGGTAGAGCAGCAGCAGGGGGCGGTTGCCCTGCTGCTCGATGAGGATCGGCGACCGGGAGAACAGGAACAGCGACGGGGCGATCTCCAGGCCGGTCGCCTCGAGCTTGATGTCGTTCCCGGTGCCGGGGACCTCCAGGACCGGCGGGCGCCAGCGGATCGCCGGGTGGAGCGTGCTGAGCAGCTGGTCGACCCCGCCGCTCATCATGATCTGCGCCCGGGCGTTGCGGTCCACCTCCAGGAGGGTCGAGACCTGGCTCCAGTACGGCTCGACCGCGATGCGGTGGAATGTCTCCAGATCGCGCAGGACGCGCGGTCGGAAGTCGGTTCCGGAGCCGGCCGAGGCGGAGTGTTCGAGAATTCGGTAGAGGTCCGGGAAAGGTCGTACGGTGCGGGCGAGTTCGGCCAGTGCCCGGCCGTCCCGTTCACCCGCGACCCGGCGGCGCCAGGAATGGAAAACCGGTCCTCCGCCGCCCGTGGCGAAGGTTTCCAGTGCGCACAGTGCCTCTCTCATCGGATCCGGATGTGCGGCCGACGACACTTTGGCCAGACTTGCCGGACTGAAGAATATGCGTCGCATTGCCAAGTCCCCCTTGAGGTCCGACGCGTTCGTGATCGGAGGTAATCGTTCTCAGGCCGGCATGGCGGCTGCTTCGATCACGTCCTCGGACGCACGGTCGGGCTCGTCGGGGAGAATCGGATAGAAGAGCGTCGGTCCGTCGGCAATGGCGTGGTCGTCCACCAGGACCGGGGAATCCGGCGCCAGGAAGTAGGACGGGGCGATCGTCAGCCCGACGTCCTCCAGCCGCAGGTCCTCGCTCTGCCCGGGAATCTCCAGCGAGCAGGTGGACAGCCGGAGCGTCGGGTGGAGGGTGCTCAACAGGCTTCGCGCGCCGCAGTCCTGGAGGATTTCCAGCCGCTTCGTGCGCTCGCTCTGGACGGTGTGCGAGATGACGTCCCAGTGGGGGGCGACCATGATGCGGTAGAAGGACTCCAGGTCCGGCAGGAGGCGGGTGTCGGCGCTGGTCCCGCCCTGTCGGGCGCGCCGGATCATGGTGTCCATGTCGGGGAACGGGCGGATGGTCCGGGCGAGTTCGACGAGCCGCCGGGTGGAGCCCAGGCGGTGGGCCGGGGCGAGCCGGCGCGCCGGGCCCGCGGGGCGGGTTTTATGCCATCGCAGCCGGCGTTTCGACTGGCGGTGTCGGGAGGCCAGCAGGTCCAGGGCGAAGAGTGATTCGCTGACCCAGTCAGGGGTCGGCATGATACGCGTTCTCAACAGGCTTGCCGACGTGAAGTGCAGACGTGGCACGAGTCCCCCATGAATGCCGTTGATGTGTGCGGGTCGGGAACGGGATCCACGGTGAGGTGGAAAGCCGACCCTGCGGTTCCGCAAGGTCGGCATGGCCATGCCCGTTCCCGTACCTACTACGCTACGTCGCACTTTAGGGGGGTGACAGTCGAGTCTTCGCCAGTTCGAAGGTGCAGTTCTCTGCACCTGATCCGGATAGCGGACTCGACTCGCTCCGCCCGCCTCCCGGGGCGGTCGTGACCCCAGGGGCGGAAGTGACGAGAGGGGCCGGAGGGGCCGGTGGGGTGATCGGCGCGGACCCCTCCGCGGGGTCGGACGCGGTCACGCACCCGGGTCCGGACACGGGTCCGCGCCCTCGGCGGACCAGCCAAGAGCGCGGAAGTTCCTCCGGCGCGGGACCGATGTCCCGTCAGAGCGTGATGAGCACGTTGATCAGAACGCCAACGGCGACCACGGCGAGGACGACCCAGGGCCACATGGGGCGTTCCTTAGTGGGCTTCCAGCCGGTCGAATCGGGCATGACTGCTCCTGGCTTGTATTGGTACGGGGAGGTTTACGGCCGGGCCCCTCGGAAGACGGGGGACCCAACGAGGGGCCCGGCCAAGGGAATCGGTGCGGGAACTGTTTGTGCCCTGTTCACCGATTCCGGTCTGGGTTCACCGCGGCGCTCGACGGGAACGCCGGCGGTGACGCTGGTTCGGAAGACCAGTCCTCACGGGTAGTCGTGGTGGTCGAGGCAGGTCTGGCGCAGTTCCTTGATGCGGTCGTTCTGCTCTCCGATGTAACCCACCACGGTGCGCGCCGTACCCTTCTCCCGGATGTCGGCGTTGCGCATCTTCTCGGCGGTCGAGTGGATCGCGTCGCGGAGCTTGTCGTCGGGCGCCTGTTTGGACAGCCCGTCGAGCTCGTCGGCCCGCTCGCGCATCTTCTTGCGGGCCTCGTCCACGTTGTCGGGGAACGGGTCGGTGAAGGTCTTGCCGAAGATCTTCGCGCACAGCTCGATCCGGTCGGCCGCCTTGGTGCTGACCTCGCAGGCGGACGTTCCCGCGCCGACCAGGAGCGCGGCGGCCAGGGCCAGAACCGCTGTTCTGCTCCGCCGGCCTCCTGGCCCGGCCCCGCGGCTCCTCCGCGTGGGGTGCATGCTTCCTCCCTGGCTCCCGTGGGATCCGATGTGATGTGCCCGTCCTCCCGGCGTCGCTGCCGCCGTCGGATGACTCCATCCTGACGCCCGGCGAAGTGGTTTTCATGGGGGCTTACTTCCGATCGAAGGTGCAGTTCTCTGCACCTTTCTTCGTGCACGCCGGCGACTGTCCTGCGCGTTTTCGGCCCCGCTTAAAGACGTGGTGGGGGGTGGGTGCGGACATGGAGGCTGAGATCCGTACGGCCGGGGCGACGGGCGGTACCCGGGGTTCCGCCCCAGGGCCGTGCTGCACGGGGAGCGCAGGAGAGAGGGACGACGATGGGCCCAGCACGGACACTCGCGGAGAAGCTGTGGGAGCGCCACGTGGTGGCCTCCCGGCCCGGCGGACCGGACCTCCTCTACATCGACCTGCACCTGACCCACGAGGCCACCTCGCCGCAGGCCTTCGACGGGCTGCGGCTGGCCGGCCGCGGCGTCCGGCGCCCGGGGCTCACCCTGGCGCTGGAGGACCACAACGTGGCCACCACGCCCGACGCGGTCCTCGACCCGGTGAGCCTCGTCCAGCTGCGGACGCTGCGCCGCAACTGCGCCGAACAGGGCGTCGAGCTCTACTCGGTGGGACACCGGCGGCAGGGCATCGTGCACGTCGTCGGGCCCGAGCTCGGCCTGGTCCAGCCCGGCATGACGATCGTCTGCGGAGACAGCCACACCGCCACCCACGGGGCCTTCGGCGCGCTCGCCTTCGGCATCGGCACCAGCGACGTCGAGCACGTGCTGGCCACCCAGTGCCTGGAGATCGCCCGGCCGCGCACGCTCGCCGTCGAGTTCACCGGCCGGCTCCCCGCGGAGGTGGGGGCGAAGGAGCTGATCCTCGCGCTGATCGCCCGGATCGGCGCCAACGGGGCGCAGGGCCACCTCATCGAGTACCGCGGCGAGGCGGTGCGCGGGCTCTCCATGGAGGCCCGGATGACGCTCTGCAACATGAGCATCGAGGCCGGTGCCCGGGCCGGGATCGTCGCACCCGACGACACCACCCTGGAGTACCTGCGCGGCCGCCCGCACGCCCCCACCGGGGCGCGCTGGGACGAGGCCGTCGCCGACTGGGCCACCCTGGTCACCGACCCCGGCGCGGTGTTCGACCGTACCGTCGAGCTCGACGTGAGCGCGCTGACCCCGCTCGTCACCTGGGGCACCAACCCCGCCCAGACCGTGCCGCTGGCCGACGTCGTCCCGGACCCGCGCGGCTTCGCCGACCCGCTCGAACTCGCCTCCGCCGAAAGGGCGCTGGAGTACATGGGGCTGCGGCCCGGCACGCCGATGCGGGACCTCGCCATCGACGTGGTCTTCCTCGGCTCCTGCACCAACGGCCGGCTCGAGGACCTGCGCTCCGCGGCCGGCGTGCTGCGCGGGCGCAGCGTCGCCGACGGGACCAGGATGCTGGTCGTCCCCGGCTCGATGCAGGTGCGCGCCGAGGCCGAGGCGGAGGGGCTGCACGAGGTCTTCCTGGCCGCCGGTGCCGAGTGGCGCCTGCCCGGCTGCTCGATGTGCCTGGGCATGAACACGGACCGTCTCGAGGGCGTCGAGCGCTGCGCCTCCACCTCGAACCGCAACTTCGAAGGCCGGCAGGGCGCGCGGGCCCGCACCCACCTGGTGTCGCCGGCGGTCGCCGCCGCCACGGCGGTGGCCGGGCGGCTCGCGGCCCCCGCCGACCTGGCCTGACCGCCCCCGGCCCGGCCGGAGAGAGGACAGCACAGCATGGAACCCTTCGTGGAACACCACGGACGCGCGGTCGCCCTGCGCCGCGACGACATCGACACCGACCAGATCCTGCCCGGAGAGTTCTGCAAGCGGGTCACCAAGTCCGGTTACCAGGACGGGCTGTTCGCGCGCTGGCGGGCCCAGGGCGGCTTCGTCCTGGAGGAGCCCCGGCACACGGGCGCGACCGTCCTGCTGGCCGGCCGGGACTTCGGCATCGGCAGCTCCCGGGAGCACGCCGTGTGGGCGCTGCGCGACGGGGGCTTCCGCGCGGTGGTGGCCACCGGCTTCGGTGACATCTTCCGCCGCAACGCCCTCAACAACGGGCTCGTCCCCGTCGACCTGCCGACCCCGGTGGTCGAGCCGCTGATGGACCTCGCCGAGTCCGCCGGGGGCCTGACGGTCACCGTGGACCTGCGGGCCGGCCTGCTGCGCTGGCCCGGCGGCGAGCACCCGTTCACCGTGGACGACCGGGCCCGGGCCCGGCTGCTGGAGGGGCAGGACGTGATCGCCGAGACGCTGCTGCAGGACGCCGCCATCGCGGCCTACGAGGCCCGCCGCCCGGCCTGGCTGCCGGAGATCCCGCGCGGCGCCTTCGACCGTGCGCGGCAGCAGCCGGCCGACGCGGTGGCGGGGGCGGCCCGATGACCGCCACCGCGCACCGCGACGCCGGCCGGCCCGATCCCGCGGCCCGCCCGGTGGGCGCTGGGCGGGTGGACGCGATGCCCGGCGGCGGACTGGCCGCGCTGCTCCTGGAGGGGCTGCCGCCGGGCACCGTCGACCTCGCCGTCGGCACCCCGGCCTACCCGGACACGCCGCCCGGGCTGGTCGAGGCGGCGGTGGCCGCGCTGCGCCGCGGGGTCCACCAGTACCAGGACCCGGCCGGCCTGCTCGCGCTGCGCGAGCGGATCGCCGCCGCGCTGCCCGGGGCGCCCGACCCGGTCGGCGAGATCACCGTCACCGTCGGCGGCAGCGAGGGCCTGGCCGTCGCGCTGCTCTCGCTGGTCGACCCGGGCGACGAGGTGGTCGTCTTCGAGCCCTTCTACGAGAACTTCCTCAGCGCCGTCGCGCTCACCGGCGCGCGTCCGCGACCGGTGCGGCTGCGCGAGTCCGACTGGGGCGTCGACCCGGAGGAGCTGGCGGCGGCGTTCGGCCCGCGCACCCGCGCGGTGATCGTGAACAGCCCGGCCAACCCCACCGGGGCGGTCCTGGACCGCGCCACCCTGGACCTGCTGGCCGAGCTCTGCGGCCGCTGGAACGCCACCGTCGTCTCGGACGAGGTGTACGCGGGCTACGTCTACGAGTCGGCCGGCTACCGCTCGGTCGCCGAGGTCGAGGGCCTGGCCGACCGGTCCGTGGTGGTCGGCAGCCTCTCCAAGAGCCACTCGGTCAGCGGCTGGCGGCTCGGCTTCCTGCGTGCGGCGCCGGCCCTGACCGCGCTGCTGCGCAAGGTGCACGTGGCGACCACCGGCGGCGCCGCCGCCGCCCTGCAGCACGCCGCGGCCGACGCGGACCTGCTGCTGCCGGACCGCTGGGACCACGCGGCGGGGATGCGCGAACGGCGCGACCGCACCGTGGCCCTGCTGCGGGACGCGGGCTTCGCCCTCACCCGGCCGGCCGGCGGCTGCTACGTGCTGGCCCGGATCGACGGGCTGACCGACGAGCCCAGCCCGCGGTTCGTGCGCACGCTGCTCGCCGAGACCGGCGTGCTGGTGGCGCCGGGCACCTCGTTCTTCCTCGACCCGGCCGACGGCGAGCGCTACGTCCGGGTCGCGTTCAACCGTCCGCTCCACACCCTCGACACCGCTGCCGAGCGGCTTCGCGCCCGCAGCCCGCAGAAGGGAGTCACCCAGTGACAACCGCCATCAGCATCTCGACCGAAGCGCGGTACGACGGGTTGGTCCTCGGGATCTCCGCCGACACCACGGGCAACCGGCTGGTCGACCTCGGCCGGGAGCAGGGGTCGTTCATCCGCGAGCGGATCACCGAGCACGGCGCGGTGGTGCTCAGCGGCTTCGACTGGCAGGAGTGGCCGGAGCTGGACACCTTCGTCAACGCGGTGGTCGGCCGGCCGCTCGACTACACCGAGCGCTCCTCGCCGCGCACCGAGCTGCACCCCGGGGTGTTCACCGCGACCGACCACCCGGCGACCGAGGAGATCTTCCTCCACACCGAGCAGTCGTACAACCTGAACGTCCCGCGCTACCTGTTCTTCTTCTGCCGGCAGGAGTCGCCCGACGGCGGCGCCAGCCTGCTGGCCGACTGCCGTGCCCTGTACCGCGGGCTGCCCCGGGAGACCGCCGAGCGCTTCGAGCGCGAGGGGTACCTGCTGGTCCGCAACTTCCGCCCCGGCCTGGGCCTCTCCTGGCAGGAGGCGTTCGGCACCAGCGACCCGGACGAGGTCAAGGCCTACTGCGACGCCAACCGGATCGAACTGGAGTGGCTGGAGCGCAACCACCTGCGGACCCGCCAGCTGCGCTGGGCGGTCGCCGCCCACCCGGAGACCGGCGTCCGTTCCTGGTTCAACCACCTGACCTTCTTCCACGCCCGCACCCTGCGCGAGGACGTCGCCGACTTCCTCCTGGAGGAGTACGGCCCGTGGGGCATGCCGACCAACACCTTCCACGCGGACGGCAGCGAGATCCCGGACGAGGTGGTGCACCAGCTGCAGGCCGCGTACCGGGAGCAGCAGGTCGACGTCAACGTGCACACCGGTGAGGTGCTGGTCGTGGACAACATCAGCGTGGCGCACGGGCGGGCGCCGTTCGTCCCGCCGCGCGACCTGTTCGTCAGCATGGCCGGGGCGCACGCCTGGTCGGAGCTCCGCCCGGTGGAGCGGACGTCGGCGCCGGCGGTGGCGCTGCCGACCGCGCCGCGGTGACCCCGGCCGGCACGACGGCCGACGCCGCCGACGCGGTGGCCGCCGAGCCGGGCCCGCCGCCGCTCGCCCGCAACCGCGAGTACAACCTGTTGTGGACCGCGAACGTGGTCTCCCAGCTGGGCGCGCAGGGCACGCTGATCGCCTACCCGCTGCTGGTGCTGGGCCTCGGCGGCTCCGCGTTCGAGGCCTCGCTGGCGGAGTTCGCGATCGCGGGCTCGCGGGCGCTGGCCGCGCTGCCGGCCGGCGCGCTCGCGGACCGGGTCAGCCGCAAGGCGCTGATGCTGGTCTCGGAGCTCGGGCGGGCCGTGGCCCTGGGCCTGCTGGCGCTCCTGGTGGCGCTGGGGCACGCGCCGCTGGCGGTGATCCTGGTGGTGGCGGTCGTCGAGGGGGTCTGCACCTCCCTGTTCGGCACCGCCGACCAGGCGCTGCTGCCGGGCGTCGTGCCGGCCTCGCAACTGGCCGACGCGGTGACCCGCAACACCGCCCGCTACTACCTGGCGACCATCGTGGGCCCGGGGATCGGCGGATTCCTGTACGGCGTCCAGCGGTTGCTGCCGTTCCTCACCCAGGCCGTCACCTCGGCGCTCGCCTTCGTGACGCTGCTGTTCCTGCGCCCGCCGGCGCCGCGGCCCGCCGCGGACGGCGCGGACGCCGGCGGCGGGGACGCCGCCGACGGGCCCGGCGAGGGGCCCGGCGAGGGGCCGCAGGAGAGCACCCTGCAGGCGATGGCCGCCGGGCTGCGCTGGCTGCGCGGCAACCGGCCGGTGCGGGCCACCGTGCTGCTCGGCACCGCCTTCAACCTGGTGTTCAGCGGCCTGCTGATCACCGTGGTGGTGATGGCGCAGCAGGACGGCCGGTCCGGCGCCGAGATCGGGGCCATCGGGGCGCTGATCGGCGCGGGCGGCGTGCTGGGCGCGCTGTCGGCCGGAGTGCTGCGCCGCTCGCTCACCCCGTTCACCGCGCTGATGGTGCTGACCTGGGCGAGCGCCGCCCTGGTGCCGCTGCTCGCGGTGGTGCCGACGGGCTGGCCGGCCGGGCTGGTGCTGGGCGCGGCGGCGTTCCTGGCGCCGACCGCGACCGCGCTGGTGGCCGGCCACCAGATGATGGTCACCCCGGACGCCATGCGCGGCCGGCTGGCCGGTCTGATCGGGGTGTCGATGGGCGCCGCGGCGGCGCTGGGCCCGCTGCTGTCCGGGCTGCTGCTGGAGACCGTGCACGGGGTGCCCACCGTGTTGAGCTGTGCGGCGGCGTTCCTGCTGATCGCACTCGGCGTCGCCGCCACCCCCGCGGTGCGCGCCTTCCCCGCCCTGCCCGACGACCGGGGGCATCCGCCCGGGAGTTGAGGCCCGGGATCCGAGGTCCGGGGAACAGCGGACAGGGGCGGCGCCCGAACGGCGCCGCCCCTGTCCGTCTTCGCGCGTGCCGGCCCTGACTTGCCTAGTCCGTCACCGTGCTGATCGTCCGTCAGGCCCGGAGGTAGGTCAGCACGGCGAGGACCCGGCGGTGCCCGCTGTCCGGCGTCGGCATGTCCAGCTTGGAGAAGATGTTGCCGATGTGCTTGTTCACCGAGCTCTCGGCGATGAACAGCATCTCGGCGATGGTGCCGTTGTTGCGCCCCTCCGCCATCAGGGCCAGCACCTCGCGTTCGCGCTGGGTCAGCGAGGAGAGCGGGTCGTCGCCGGCCCGGCGGACCATCAGCTGCGAGATGACCTCGGGGTCCATCGCGGTGCCGCCGTCGGCGACCCGCTCCAGCGCCTGCAGGAACTCCTCGGCGCGCCCCACCCGGTCCTTGAGCAGGTAGCCGACCCCGGAGGCGCTCTGCGCCAGCAGCTCGGTGGCGTACGCCCGTTCGACGTACTGGGAGAGCACCAGGACGGGCAGGTTGGGCAGTTGCTTGCGGGCCTCGACCACGGCCCGCAGGCCCTCGTCGCGGAAGGTGGGCGGCAGCCGGACGTCCACCACGGCGACGTCCGGGCGGTGTTCGAGCAGCGCGGGCAGCAGGTCGTCCCCGTTGTCCACGGTGGTGCACACCTCGTGGCCCTCGCTGTTGAGCAGCAGCACCAGCCCCTCACGGAGCAGGGCGTTGTCCTCGGCGATCAGGATCCGCATGGAATCTCCACCTTCAGTACGGTCGGGCCCCCGGTCGGGCTGAACAGCTCGGTGGTCCCGTCGAATGCGGCGACCCGCCGCCGGAGTCCGAGGATCCCACTCCCGGCGCCCTCGGTGGCGCCGCCCTTGCCGTCGTCCTCGACCCGGATCGAGATCGCCTCCGGGGCGATCCGCAGCCACACCAGGGCGCTGCGGGCGCCGCTGTGCTTGGCGATGTTGGTGAGCGCCTCGGAGATCACGAAGTAGGCGGCCGCCTCGGCCGCGGCGGGCGCGCGCGGCGGCGCCCCGGCCGACTCGTCGATGTCTATCCGGGTCGGGACCCCGCAGAGCGCGGTGAGCGCCCGGACGGCGTCGGTGAGTCCGCGGTCGGCGAGCACCGGCGGGTAGATGCCGCGGACCAGGTGGCGCAGCGACTCCAGGGCCTGCTCGGCCAGGTGCTGGGCGGCGTCGACCATCTCCGGCACCTGTTCCGGGCGGTGGCCCAGCGCGCGCTTGATCATGCCCAGTCGCAGCGAGACCGCCACGATGCCGGCCTGGGCGCCGTCGTGTAGGTCGCGTTCGATCCGGCGCAGCTCGGCGTCGTGCGCGTCCAGCGCCTCGGCGCGGGTCACCGCGAGTTCGCGGACGCGCTGGGCGAGCGCGACCCGGGCGCGGGCGGTCAGCAGCCGGCGCGACATCCGGGCGTGCACCAGGGCCAGCCCGCGCATCGCGGCCATCGCCACCACGGCGTAGCCGATGCCGATGAACAGCGCCAGGAACGCCTTCGCCCAACCGTCGACGTTCATCAGGATGATGGAGTTGCGCTCGTTCTCGGCGAGCTTCCACCACACCGGTGCGGAGAGCCAGTTGAAGGCGTTGCCGCAGATGCTCAGGGCGAAGATGGACAGCGCCGAGCCGACCACGCCGTGGGTGATCAGCCAGACCAGGTCCTTGCGGACCGCCGGGTCGCGCAGCGAGGGCTTGCGGGGGCCGGTGCGGCCGGGTTCGAGGTCGCGGTAGGGGCTGCGGACCGTGGTCTCCAGCAGCCGCCCCACCCGCCTGCGGTGGAACTCGGCGTAGCTGCGCAGCAGCCGCAGGGTCCGCGGCAGCAGCAGGAATCCGGTGCCGACCAGGCAGAGCGCGAAGACGACGGCGATCAGGTAGAACAGCACCAGACCGGCGAGGCCGGTCATCAGGCAGAGCAGCATGTAGCCGGCGGCCGGAGGGAAACGGGCCAGCGTCTGGCGGATCCACTGCTCCGGTTCCAGCCGCCGTAACTCCGCGATGCCGGGTGCCCGTACGGCTCCCAGAACTCCTCGTACGGCTTCTGAAACCTTCCGAGTGAACATCCCGATCACCCTACCACCGTCCCAAATCCGGCGCGGGGTGGCACTTTTCTGCACCATCGAGTCTCCAGTTCGTGCCCTGGTCCGGGCCCTGCCGCGGGACCTACCTTCGTGAACGTCAAGTGGTGCGTGCGAGTGGTGGAGGCCGGAAGTGAGCAGAAAGGCACGGGGAGCGCGGACGGAGGAGCTCCAGGGCGCGGCGCAGGAGGAGTACGCGAATCCGCCGCGGCCGGACGGGAGTGCCGCTCTGGACGCGCACTGGGTGGTCCGCCTCGACGGGGTCCGCAAGACGTACGGCAAGGGCGCCGGGGCCGTGCACGCGCTGCGCGACCTCTCCCTCGCCTTCGCCCGGGGCACCTTCACCGCGGTGATGGGCCCCTCCGGGGCGGGCAAGAGCACCTTCCTGCACTGCGCGGCCGGGCTGGACCGCCCGGACGCCGGTTCGGTGGTGCTGGGCGGTACGGAGCTGGCGCAGCTGAGCGAGGTCGAGCTGACGATCATGCGCCGGGAGCGGGTCGGCTTCATCTTCCAGGCGTACAACCTGATGTCGGCGCTGACCGTCGCCGACAACATCACGCTCCCGCTGATGCTCGCCGACCGCCGGCCGGACCACCAGTGGCTGCAGCAGGTCGTGACGCAGGTGGGACTGTCCGACCGGATGGGCCACCGGCCGTCCGAGCTCTCCGGCGGTCAGCAGCAGCGCGTGGCGATCGCCCGGGCGCTGGCGGCCCGGCCGGAGGTGGTCTTCGCCGACGAGCCGACCGGTGCGCTGGACACCCGCACCGCCCGCCAGGTGCTGCAGCTGCTGCGCGAGGTGGTGGACGGCCTCGGGCAGACCGTGATCATGGTGACCCACGACCCGGTCGCCGCCTCCTACGCCCACCGCGTGGTGTTCCTCGCGGACGGCAGCTACGCCGAGGAGATGACGCACCCCACCCCGGACCGGGTGGCCGAGCGGATGACCCGGCTGGGGGAGTGGTGAGTCGTGTTCAGGCTCGTCGTACAGACCGTCAAGGAGCGTAAGGCCGGATTCGTCGGGGCGTTCGTCGCCCTGTTCGGCGCGTCCGTGCTCATCACGGCCTTCGGCATCATCCTGCAGTCCGGCATCGGCAACGGGGTGCCGGTCCAGCGCTACTCCGGTGCCGCGGTCGTGGTCGGCGGTCAGAAGCACTTCACGGTCCACGAGGCCAAGAAGAGCAAGTCCAAGGACCTCAAGGACGCCGTCGGCGTCCCCGTCGACCTGGTCGACAAGGTGGCCCGGACCGAGGGCGTCGACCGCGCGGTGCCGGTGCTCACCTTCCCCGCGCAGGTCGTCTCCAACGACGGCGAGCAGCTCGTCAAGGGCGCCGACGACCGGACGACCAACGGCACCAACTGGGGCGCGGCGGCGCTCGGCCCGTACGACCGGGCCGGCGACGAGCCGCGGCGCGCCGGTGAGGTGGTGCTGGAGAAGTCCGTCGCCGACCACCGCAAGGTGAAGGTGGGCGACAGCGTCAGGATCGCCTCCACCCGGGACGCCTCCTCGTACCGGGTCGTCGGCATCGTGACCTACAAGGGCGGCGGCGGGGCGCTGCGCACCCCGCCGCTGTTCTTCTCCGACGACGAGGCGCGCACCCTGTTCGGCCGCACCGACCAGGTCAGCGCCATCGGCGTGCTGGCACCCGGCGGCACGAACGCGGGCAAGCTCGCCGACCGGATCGAGAAGGCGCTCAAGGGCGCCCGCACCGACGTCTACACCGGCGACGGGCGCAGCAGCGTGGAGAACCCCGACGTCGCCTCGGCCCGGGGCAGCCTCAAGGAGCTGGCCGGCTCGCTCGGCGGCACCGTCGTGCTGATCACCATGATGGTGGTGGGCAGCACCCTGGCGCTCAGCGTGCACCAGCGGCGGCGCGAGCTGGCGCTGCTGCGCGCGGTCGGTGCCACGCCCAAGCAGATCCACAAGATGATCTCCGGCGAGGCGCTGGTGATCTCGCTGGTCGCCTCGGTGCTGGGCTGCTTCCCCGGCATGATCGCCGCGGGCATCCTGCGCGGGGCGCTCGGGGCCATCGGCATCCTGCCCGACGACTTCGAGTTCTCCTACGGCCCGATCCCGGCGATCGCGGCGGTGGGCATCGGGGTGATCGCCGCGCAGGTGGCGGCGTTCGCGGTGGCCCGCCGGGTGGTGTCGATCCGGCCGGTGGAGGCGCTCAGCGAGGCCCAGACCGAGCAGCCGGGCATCGGCGGCGCGCGGGTGACCATCGGGGTCCTGCTGTTCGTCCTCGGCTTCGGCGCGTCGCTGCTGCCGCTGTTCTTCGGCAGCATCTTCGCGGTGGCCGGGGCCGGCAGCGGCGGGCTGATCATGGTGATCGCGATCCTCATGCTGGCCCCGCCGGTGGTGGCCAGGGCGACACGGCTGATGGCCGCGCCCTTCCAGCGCCGCTTCGGCACCCTCGGGTTCCTCGCGGTGGCCAACACCCGGGCCAACGCCCGCCGGCTGGCCGCCGGCATCGGCCCGCTGATCATGGCCATCGGCTTCGCCTCGGTGCAGCTGTTCATCCCGACCACCACGTCGGGTGCGGCCGAGGACCAGGCGCGGGCGGGCGTGGTCGCCGACTACACCCTGACCAGCGAGGCCGGCGGACTGCCGGTCAGCGCGCCCGGGTTCATCAGGACCCTGGACGGGGTGGACGCCGCGGCCGGGACGGTGCGGGTCGACCTCTTCGCCTCCACGAAGATGCTGGGCTCCCCGGAGATCTTCGACTACAAGGCGCAGGGGCTCACCACGGGCAACCTGGACCGGGTCCTCGACCTGGACGTCTCCGAGGGCTCGCTGGACGCCCTCACCGCGGACACCGTGGCGATCAGCAGCGGGGCGTCCGCCACGCTCGGTGCGGGCGTCGGCGGCTCCGTCAAGGTGCACATGCCGGACGGGCAGACGCTGGAGCCGAAGGTGGTGGCCGTGTACCAGCGCGGCCTGGGCTTCGGCGACATCACACTGGCCTACGACACCGTGCTGCAGCACAGTTCGCGCCGGATGTACGACTCCGTGCTGGTGCGCGTCAAGCCCGGCGCGGACCAGAAGAAGGTGATCGGCGAGCTCACCGGGCTCAACGACCGCTACCCCGGGGTGCAGGTCCGCGACAAGGGCGGGCTGTCCGCCGCCCAGCAGAAGGCCGGGGTGGCCGGCCTGGTCGGCAGTGCGCTGCCACTGGTCCTGGTCTTCGGGTACATCGCGGTGGCCGTCGCCAACACCCTGGTGATGACCACACTGGCCAGAGCACGGGAGTTCGCGCTGCTGCGGCTGGTCGGGGCGACCCCGGAACAGGTCATGCGGATGATGCGCACCGAGACGCTGATGCTGATCGTGATCGCGGTGGTGGTCGGCAGCCTGGTGCCGATCGTGCCACTGGTGACGGTCAGTCTGGGGCTGACCGGCTCGCTGGTCCCGCACATCCCCCCGCTGCTGTACCTGGCGATCGTGGCGGCGACCTCGGCCCTGGCGGCCGCCGCCGTCCTGATCCCGACCAAGCTCGCCCTGCGCGCCCGCCCGGTGGAGGCCATCGGGCTGCGCGAGTAGTCCGGAGCACGGGGGCGGCCTCGCACCGCACCCTTTGCAGCACCGACCCGCCGATGGGGTCCGCGACCGCGGACCCCATCGGCGTTTCCGGGTTTCCGGCCGGGTTTCCCGGCAGGCCGGACGGCACGTCGTTCGGCAGGTCGGACAGCAGGTCGGACGGCAGGTCGCAGTGCGGCAACCAGGGTCATTCGGCTGCAACTTAACGACCCTGACCGGCCCCGCCGCCCGGTGTTAGCCTGCATTCACCAGAACGAATTCCCCTTTTGCGTAATCCCCGTACCGACGAGCCGCGGACCGAACGCGGCCGAACGGGACTGTCGTGCTGCGCCTTTTTCGGATTCCGGTGAATGCGGTGGGTGGGTTTCAGTGAATTCACAGTCATGGCGTGAAAATGCCGGGCGGCTCGCGCGCGAACACGGCGTGCGGACGCTGCGGTGCGCCTTCTACGACGCCGGCGAACTCCGGGTCGCCGGGCCGGGCGCGGAGGCCGGGGCGGCCCCCGTCCTGCCGTTCGCCTCGCTCACCAAGCTCCTCACCGCGACGGTGGCCGTGCAGCTGGCCTTCGACGGAGACCTCGACCTGGACCGTCCGGTCGGCGAGTACCTGAACGAAGCGCCGTACTCCGCACTTGACATGACGATCCGTCATCTCCTGAGCCACTCCTCCGGACTGGTGACCGACGCCCCCGGCGGCGGCGGGCTGCGGGCCGCTGTCGAGGCGGAGCCGCTCTTCGCCCCCGGAACGGCCTTCTCCTACTCCAACGCCGGGTTCGCCCTCGCCGGGAAGGTCGTCGAGGCCGTCGCCGGGACGAGCTGGCGCACCGCCGTGACGGAGTTCCTGCTCCGGCCGCTGGGCGTCGAACCGGCCTTCCTGCCGGCCGGCGCCCACCCGCGCGACCTCGCCCCCGCGACCGCCGTCGCCGGAACCGTCACCGACCTGGTCGCCTTCGCCCGGCTGCACCTGGACGACCGCCCCGCCGCCCTGGCCGCCCTGCTCGACCGGGAGGCCGTCCACGAGATGGCCCGACAGGCCTTCGACACCCTGCCGTTCGGCCTGGCCGACGGCTGGGGCCTGGGCTGGGCCCGGTTCGGCAACGGCGTCGACCGCTGGCTCGGCCTGGACGGCGTCGGCGCCGGCGCCACCTGCCACCTGCGGATCCAGCCGGAACGCGGCACCGTCATCGCGCTGCAGGCCGACTCCCCGGCCGGGCTCGGCGCCTGGCAGGACCTGCTGGCCCTGCTCCGGGCCGACGGCGTGGACGTCCCCGGCCCCGCCCCGGCCCCCGCGGCCGGCGCCGGGCAGGAGCTGCCGGACTGCACCGGGCGGTGGGCCAACGGCGAGACCGTCTACTGGATCCGCCCCGGCGCCGCGGCGGACGACCGCGCCCTGCCCGGCGCCACCGTCCTGGTCGACGACGACGGGACGGAGTACGACCTGACCGGCCGGAGCGAGCGCGTCTTCGCCGCCCGGCACCCGCGGCTGCCCGAGGTGGAACACCTCGGCCGCTTCCTGCTCGACCCGGAGACCGGGCGCGCGGACCACATGCAGTTCGGCGGCCGCGTCCTGCGACGCGTCGCCTGAACAGGCTGGAGAGCGAACGTGACGATCACCAACGACAGTGCCCTGTCGCCGGCGCAGCAGCGCCTGTGGTTCCTGAACCGCTTCCAGGAGGGCGCCGCCGGCCACACCCACGCGGTGGCGCTGCGCCTGACCGGCGCGCTGCTCCCGGACCGCCTGCGCGCCGCGCTGGACGCCCTGGTGCGCCGGCACCCGCTGCTGGGCACCGTGCACCGCGAGGAGGAGGGCCGCTGCCGCCCCGGTGCGGCCCCCGACGGCGCGCCGTTCGCCGGGCTGCGCGCCGAACCCGTCGACCCCGACCGGGTGGACGAGGCGCTGGCCCGGGCCGCCGCGGAAGGCCTGGACCTCACCCGGGAGGCCCCGCTGCGGGCCCGGCTGCTGGCCGCCGGCCCGCAGGACCACGTGCTGCTGCTGACCGTGCACGAGATCGCCGCCGACGAGCGCTCGCTCGGCCTGATCCTCGACGACCTGGCCCGCGCGTACACCGCCGACCAGGACGCGGCCCCCGCACCCCAGTACGCCGCGGTGGCCGCCGCCGACCGCGCCCGCTACGGCGCCCCCGACCGGCCCACCGACCAGGCCGCCGCCGAACTCGCCCACTGGCGCGCCGTGCTGGACGGCGCCCCGTCGCAGCTGGAGCTGCCCGTCGACCGGCCGCGCCCGGCCGTCACCCGCTACGCCGCCGACGAGTACCGCACCGCGCTGGACGCCCCGCTGACCGCCGCCCTCACCGGCCTGGCCGCCGACGCCGGCGCCGGTGTCGAGGCCGTGCTGCACGCCGCCGTGACCGTCCTGCTCGGCCGCTTCGGCGCCGGCCCGGACGTCCCCCTGGTCGGCAGCCTGCCCGGCCGGGACGACGCCGAACGCGCCGGAACGGTCGGCCCGTTGGCCAACCCGGTGGTGCTGCGCGCGGCCGCCCGGCCCGGCGCCGGCTTCCGCGAGCTGGTCCGCGCCTGCGCGGCCGCCGCCGACACCGCCCGCCGCAACGGCGGCGTCCCCTTCGAGACCGTGGTCGGCGCGCTGCGCCCGGAGCGGGCGCTCAACCGCCACCCACTGGCCCAGGTGGCCCTCGACCTCACCGAGGACCTGCCCGCCCGCCTGCCGTTCGGCCCGCTCGACGCCCGCGTCGAGCGACTGCCCCGCCGGCACTCCCCGTTCGACCTGCGGCTGGCCTTCCGCACCGCGCCGGACGGCGGGGGGCTGCGGCTGCACGTCACCTTCAGCACCGAGCTGTTCGACCCGGCCACCGCCCGGCGGCTCACCGACGCGCTGGTCCGCCTGCTGGCCGCCGTCGCCGCGCAGCCGGACCGGGACCCGGCCGACCACGACCTGCTGGACCCGGCCGAGCGGCAGGCCCTGCTGCACGAGTGGAACGCCACCGCGCGGCCGGTGCCCGACGCCGACGTCTCCGCGCTGTTCCGGGCCCGGGCCGCCGCCCAGCCCGACCGGACCGCCCTGATCGCCGGCAGCACCGTGCTCAGCTACGCCGAACTCGACGACCGCGCCGAGCGGTTGGCCGGCGAGCTGCGCCGCCACGGCGCCGCCCCGGGCCGGCTGGTCGCCCTCGCCCTGCCGCGCTGCGCCGACCTCGTCGTCGCCCTGCTCGCCGTCGCCCGCACCGGCGCCGCCTACGTGCCGCTCGACCCGGACTACCCGGCCGACCGGATCGGCTACATCCTCGACCACGCCGGGCCCTCCGCCCTGGTCACCGACACCGCGACGGCCGCCCGGCTGCCCGCCACCGCCGCGCACCCGGTGCTGCTGGACGACGCGCAGGTGCGCGCCCGGCTCGCCGCCGGGCCCGCCCCGGCACCGGGCCCCGCCGCCACCGCGGCCGACCCGGCGTACGTCATCTACACCTCCGGATCCACCGGCCGCCCCAAGGGCGTGGTCATCAGCCGCCGCGCGCTCACCAACTTCCTGGTCTCGATGGCCGACCTCTTCCCGCTGGCCGCCGAGGACGTCTGGACCTCCGTCACCACCATCGCCTTCGACATCGCGGCCCTGGAGATCTACCTGCCGCTGGTCGGCGGCGCCACCGTCGTCCTCGCCGACCGCGCGACCGTCACCGACCCGGCCGCGCTGGGCGCCCTGGTCACCCGCACCGGCACCACCGTCCTGCAGGCCACCCCCAGCCTCTGGCAGGCGCTCTGCGACGAGGTGCCGCAGGCGCTGACGGGCCTGCGGATGCTCGTCGGCGGGGAGGCCCTGCCGGCCGCCCTCGCCGAGCGGATGCGCCGCACCGGCCGCGAGGTCACCAACCTGTACGGGCCCACCGAGACCACCATCTGGTCCACCGCCGCCCGCCTCGACGACCGCCCCGGCGCGCCGACCATCGGGCGCCCGATCGGCAACACCCGGGTGCGCGTCCTGGACGAGGGGCTGCGCCTGGTGCCCGTCGGCGTCGCGGGCGAGCTGTACATCGCCGGCGACGGCGTGGGCACCGGCTACCTGCACCGCGAGGACCTCACCCGGGACCGCTTCCTGCCCGACCCGTACGGCGCCGACGGCGAACGGATGTACCGCACCGGCGACATCGTCCGCTGGGCCGCCGACGGCAACCTCGAGTACGTCGGCCGCGCCGACTTCCAGCTGAAGGTGCGCGGCTTCCGGATCGAGCCCGGCGAGATCGACGCCGTCCTGGAACGGCACCCCGCGGTGGCCCGGGCCGTCACGGTGGCCCGCGACTACGGCACCGCCGACACCCGGCTGGTCTCCTACGTGGTGCCGGCCGGCCCCGCCGGGGCCGACCCGGCCGAGCTGCGCGCGCACGCCGCCGCGACCCTGCCCGGCTACATGGTCCCGGCCGTGGTCGTGCCGATCGCCGGCATCCCGCTGACCCCCAACGGCAAGACCGACCGGTCCGCCCTCCCGGACCCGGGCACCGCCGCGGCCGGCGCCGGGCACGGGCCGCGCAGCGCCCGGGAGGAGCAGCTGTGCGACCTCTTCAGCGAGGTGCTCGGGGTCGGCTCCGTCGGCGTCGACGACAGCTTCTTCGACCTCGGCGGGCACTCCCTGCTCGCCACCCGGCTGATCGGCCGGATCCGCTCGGTGCTGGACGTCGAGGTGCCGATCCGCACCCTGTTCGAGTCGCCCACCGTCGCCGGGCTGGCCGGCCGGCTGGGCGGCGTGCCGGCCCGCCGGGCCGGGCTCGTCCCGGTCGGGCGCGAGCGGCCGCTGCCGCTGTCCTACGGGCAGCAGCGGCTCTGGTTCCTGTACGACTACGAGTCCCAGGGCACCGAGTACAACTCGCCGCTGGGCCTGCGGCTCACCGGGCCGCTCGACGTCGCCGCCCTCGGCCGCGCCGTCGACGCCCTGGTCGAGCGGCACGAGATCCTGCGCACCACCTTCGCCACCGAGGACGGCCGGGGCGTCCAGGTCGTCCACGACCCCGCACCGCGGCCGCTGCGCCGCACCGACCTCGGGCAGGAGGGCGGCGCCGAGGGCCTGGACGCGCTGCTGCGCACCGGGCTGAGCCGCAGCTTCGACCTGCGCGGCGGCCCGCTGCTGCGCCCCTGGCTGATCCGGCTGGGCGACGAGGAGCACCTGCTGGTCCTCGACATGCACCACGTCGTCACCGACGGCTGGTCCAAGGAGGTGATGGCCCGCGAACTCGTCGCGCTGCTCGACCGGGAGACCACCGGCCGGCCCGCCGGGCTCGCCCCGCTGCCGCTGCAGTACGCCGACTACGCCGCGCACCAGCACGCCGAGCACGGCGAGCGGGAGGCCGCCGACCTGGCCTACTGGAAGGGCCGACTGGACGGCGTGGTGCCGCTGGAGCTGCCCACCGACCGCCCCCGGCCGGCCACCCGCAGCACCGTCGGCGCCGTCCACGCCTTCGAGCTCCCCGCCGCCCTGGTCGCCGACCTCACCCGGCTCTGCCGCCGCGAGGGCAGCACCCTGTTCACCGTGCTGACCGCCGGCGTCCAGCTGCTGCTGTCCCGCTACGCCCGCCAGCGCGACGTCGCGGTCGGCACCATCGTCTCCGGCCGCGAGCACAGCGAACTCGAGGACGTGCTCGGCTTCTTCGTCAACACCCTGGTGCTGCGCGCCCGCACCACGCCGGAGACGACCGTCGGCGCCTTCCTGGCCGAGGTACGGCAGACCGTCCTGGACGCCTTCACCCACCAGCACCTGCCGTACGACCGGCTGATCGACGAGCTCAAGCCCGACCGCGACCCGAGCCGCACCCCGCTGATCCAGGCGGCGCTGATGCTCAAGCGCGCCCAGGACGCCCTGCCCGGCCCCGACGGCCTGCGGGTCGAGGAGGCGGCGCTGCCGCGGATGCACGCGCTGTTCGACATCGGCTTCGAGTTCGAGGAGCGCGACGGCCGGATCGGCGGCCTGGTCGAGTACAGCACGGCGCTGTTCGACCCGGAGACCGTCGAGCGGATCGCCGGCCACCTCACCGCCCTGCTCGCGGGCATGGCGGCCGACCCGGACCGGCTCGTCGACGACGTGCCGATCATGGGGGAGGAGGAGCGCCGGCTCGTCACCACCGGCTGGAACGCCACCGCCACCGACGCCCGCTTCCGCACCGCCACCGTCCACCGGCTGGTGGCCGAGCAGGCCCGGCGCACCCCGGACGCCCCCGCCGTCACCACCGAGGACCGCAGCCTGACCTTCGCCGAACTCGACGCGCTCACCGACGCGCTGGCGCACCGGCTGGTCGATCGCGGCGTCGCACCCGGCACCGTGGTCGGCGTCCGGACGCTGCGCGGCGCCGAGATGACGATCGCCCAGCTCGCGGTGCTCAAGGCCGGCGGAGCCTACCTGCCGCTCGACCCGGAACTCCCCGACGACCGCACGCTCTTCGTGCTCGGCGACGCCGGTGTGCCGGTGCTGCTCACCCAGCGCGGCCTGGCCGGGCCCGGGGCGCCGGAGGGAGTCGAGACGCTCTACGTCGAGGACACCGCGGCGGGCACCCCGGCCGGTGGCCCCGACGGGCCGCCCGAGGTGGCCGTCGGCCCGTCCGACCTCGCCTACGTGATCTACACCTCGGGCTCCACCGGCCAGGCCAAGGGCGTGCTGATCGAGCACCGCGGCGTGGTCAACCTCTGCGACTGGTACCGGGAGTTCTTCGACGCCCGGCCGGGCGACCGGGCCACCCAGATGGTGCCGCCCGGCTTCGACCCCACCGTCCTGGAGCAGTGGGGCGCGCTCGCCTGCGGCGTCGAGATCCGCTACCTGCCCGACCGGGTGCTGGAGGACCCGCACCTGACGGCGGACTGGATCGTCGACCAGGGCATCACCCTGATCCTCGTCCCGGCGCCGCGGCTGGAGGCCCTGCTGGACCAGCCCGCGCTGTACCGGGGCCGGGTGCGGCACGTCATCACCGGCGCCGACGTGGTGCGCCGGCGGCTGCCGCGCGGCACCGCGTTCTCGCTGGCCAACCTCTACGGCCCGACCGAGACCACGGTGCTGACCACCGGCACCGTCCTGGAGTGCGAGGAGGACGCCCCGGCCGGGCGGCTGCCCTCGATCGGCCGGCCGATCGCCAACACCACCGGCTACGTGCTCGACGAGCGCCGCGCGCCGGTGCCGGTCGGCGTCCCCGGCGAGCTGTACGTCGGCGGTGCCGGGGTGGCCCGCGGCTACCTGGGCCGCCCCGAGCTGACCGAGGAACGGTTCGTCCCGGACCACCTCGGCGCCGGGCCCGGCGCCCGGCTCTACCGCACCGGCGACCTCGTCCGCTGGCTGCCCGACGGCACCCTGGAGTTCCTCGGCCGGATCGACAACCAGGTCAAGGTGCGCGGCTACCGGATCGAGCTCGGCGAGATCGAGACCGCGCTGCTCGACGACGAGAGCGTCGAGCAGACCGCCGTCGTCGCCCGCACCGGGCCGTCCGGGCAGACCGCACTGACCGGCTACGTGGTGCCCGCGGGCGGCACCGCCGACCCGGAGCGGATCAGGGCCCGGCTCGCCGAGCGGCTGCCCGGCTACATGGTGCCGCCGGTGGTCGTGGTGCTGGACGCGTTCCCGATGACCACCAGCGGGAAGATCGACCGCCGGGCCCTGCCGGAGCCGCAGGAACGCCGCCCGGCCGGCGAGCCGACCGCCCCGCGGGACGAGACCGAGGCGGCCCTGGCCGGGATCTGGGCCGACGTCCTGGGCGTGGCCGCGGTGGGAGCCGAGGACGACATCTTCGACCACGGCGCCAACTCCGTGCTCACCCTGCAGGTGACCGCCCGGATCCGCGAGGTGTTCGGCGTCGGCGTCTCGGCGCGGCACGTGTTCGCCGCCCGCACCGTGGCCGCCCTGGCGGACCGCGTCCGCAAGCAAGTACTCGAAGACGTGCGCCGGACACCGGCGGACCGGACCACGAAGCGCGGCGTCGCGCGGGGGAGCAAGCGATGACAGACCAGCGACACGGCGACGACACCACGGCCGCCGAGCCGGACGCCGACGAGATCCTGCGCCGCCGGCTGGCCACCGCGGCCGGCGGCGACCGGGACGCCGTCCGCCCCGGCGGGGACGGGCCGGCCCCGCTCTCCTTCGGCCAGGAACGGCTCTGGTTCCTGCAGGAGTTCGAGACCGACGCGGTGGAGTACACCACCTCCTTCGGCCTGCGGCTGCGCGGCGGCCTGGACCTGGACGCGCTGCGCACCGCCCTGACCGCCCTGGTCGAACGGCACGAGCCGCTGCGCACCGTCTTCACCACCGAGGACGGCGTCGCCCGCCAGGAGGTGCGCCCCGCCTACACCCCGGACACCGAGCCGGTGGACCTCGCCGGGCTCGGCGCCGAGGAGCGCGAGGCCGAGTTCGCCGCGCTGCTGCAGCGCGAACTCGCCACGCCCTTCGACCTGTCCCGCGGCCCGCTGCTGCGCTCCACCGTGGTGCGGCACGCCCCGGACGACCACGCGCTCTTCCTCAACCTGCACCACATCGCCGCCGACGGCTGGTCCAAGGGCCTGCTGACCACCGAGCTGGGCGAGCTCTACCGGGCCGCGGTCGAGGGCCGCCCGCACACCCTCGCCCCGCTGCCGGTCAGCTACCGCGACTACTCCCGCTGGCAGCGCGAACGCTGCACCGAGGAGCTCCTCGCCGGCCAGCTGGACCACTGGCGCGAGGAACTGGCCGACCTCCAGCCGCTGGAGCTGCCCACCGACCGGCCCCGGCCCGCGGTGCGCACCACCGTCGGCGCCCTGCACGCCTTCCGGGTGGACGCGGCGGTGGCCCGCGGCCTGGAGGAGCTCGGCGCCGAACGCGGCACCACCCTGTTCGCCGTGCTCGCCGCGGCCACCCAGGTCCTGCTGGCCCGGCACACCGGGCAGCGCACGGTGGGCCTCGGCACCGTCTCGGTCGGCCGCGACCGCTCCGAACTGGAGCCACTGGTCGGCTTCTTCGTGAACACCCTGGTCCTGCAGGGCCGGATCGACCTGGACGAGCCCTTCGGCGAGCTGCTGGAGCGCACCACCGACCAGCTGTGGGACGCCCTGAGCAACCAGGACGTGCCCTTCCACCGCCTGGTGGACGAGATCCAGCCCGAGCGCGACCCGAGCCGCACCCCGCTGGTGCAGGCCGCCCTGGTGCTGCAGAACGCGCCCGGCGGGCTGCCCGACTTCGGCGGCCCGGAGGTCTCCGAGTTCCGCGCGCCCTCGGTCTCCTCCATCTTCGACCTGACGCTGGAGTTCACCCCGGACGCCGACGGCGGGCTGGGCGGGACGGTGGAGTACAACACCGACCTGTTCGACGCCGCCACCGTCGACGCGCTCTGCACCCGTCTGCTGCTCCTGCTGGCCGGCGTGGCCGCCGACGCCGACCGGCCGGTCGGCGACCTGCCGCTGCTCACCGCCGCCGAACTCGCCCTCGTCACCGGCGAGTGGGCCGAGAACCGGGTGCCCTACCCGTCCGACCGGACGGTCCACTCCCTGGTCGCCGAGCAGGCTTCGGCCACCCCCGACGCGATCGCCGCCTCCGACCCGGACGGCGAACTGACGTACCGTCAACTCGACGAGCGGTCGGACCGGCTGGCCCGGCTGCTGGTCGAGCGGGGCGCAGGCTCCGGCCAGCACGTCGCGGTCTGCCTGCCCCGCGGGACGGGGCTGGTCGTCGCCCTGCTGGCGGTGCTCAAGGCCGGCTGCACCTACGTGCCGCTGGACCCGGACTACCCGGCCGACCGGCTGGAGTTCATGCTGGCGGACACCGCGGCCGCGCTCTGCGTCACCGACCGCGAGCTGCTCGCCCGACTGCCCGACCTGGCCGTGCCCGCCCTGCTCCCCGCCGAGCACGCCGCCGACCTGGCCGCGCTGCCGGCCGGCCCGCCGCCGACCGACGCCGGCCCGGAGACCGCCGCCTACGTCATCTACACCTCCGGCTCCACCGGCCGGCCCAAGGGCGTCGTGGTCGAGCACCGCGCCGTCGTCCGGCTGGTCCACGGCGCCGACTACGCCCCGCTGCGGGCCGACGACGTGGTCGCCCAGGTCGCCGACGCCACCTTCGACGCCGCCACCTTCGAGTTCTGGGCGCCGCTCGTGGTCGGCGCGCGGATCGCCGTCATCACCAAGGACGTCCTGCTCGACCCGCCGGCCTTCGCCGCCGCGCTGGCCTCCACCGGCACCACCGCGATGTTCCTCACCGCCGGCGTCTTCAACCAGGTCGTCAGCCTGGAGCCGACCGCCTTCGGCGGCATGCGCCACCTGCTGGTCGGCGGCGAGGCGCTCAACCCGCGCCGGATCGCCGAGCTGCTGGCGGGCGGCCGCCCGCCGCAGCGGCTGGTCAACGCCTACGGGCCGACCGAGACCACCACCTTCGCCGTCACCCACCTGATCCGCGAGACCGACGGCGTGCGGGCCATCCCGATCGGTCGCCCGATCTCCAACACCGCGGTGTACGTCCTCGACGAGCGCCGCCGGCCCGTCCCGCCGGGCACCCCCGGCGAGCTCTGGATCGCCGGCCCGGGCGTGGCCCGCGGCTACCTGGGCCGCCCCGAGCTGACCGAGGAGCGCTTCCTCCCGTCGCCGTTCGCCACCGGTCCCGGCGAGCGGATGTACCGCACCGGGGACGTGGTGCGCTGGGCCGACGGCCTGGTCGAGTACCTCGGCCGCGCCGACACGCAGGTCAAGGTGCGCGGCTACCGGATCGAGCCCGGCGAGGTCGAGGCCGTGCTGGAGCAGCACCCGGGGGTGGCCGCCGCCCTGGTCGTCGCCCTCGCCGACGGCGACCACAAGCGGCTGGTCGGCTACCTGCGGGCGGAGCCCGGCGCCGCGCCGGCACCGCTCGACCTGCGCGCCTTCGCCGAGGAACGGCTGCCGTCCTACAGCGTGCCGACGGCCTTCGTCACCCTGGACGCCTTCCCGCTCACCGCCAACGGCAAGGTCGACGTCCGGGCCCTGCCCGCGCCGGAGACCACCCTGGAACGGGAGGACTACCGGGCCCCCGAGGACCCGGCCGAGCAGGCGCTCGCCGAGGTCTGGTCGGAGGTCCTCGGCATCGACCGGGTCGGCGCCGACGACAACTTCTTCGAGCTCGGCGGCGACTCCATCCTCAGCATCCAGGTGGTCGCCAGGGCCCGCCGGGCCGGCCTCGTCATCACCTCGAAGGACATCTTCTCCCGGCAGTCGCTCGCCGACCTGGCCCGCGCCGCCCGGCCCGTCGAGCAGGCCCCGGCGGCCGGGCCCGAGGCCGAGGACCACGAGCCGGCCCCGCTCGGCCCCGTCCAGGAGTGGTTCTTCGAACACCACACCCGGGGTGCGCACCACTTCAACCAGTCCGTGCTGATCACCCTGGACGGCGCGGTCGACGAGGCGGCGCTGGCCCGCGCGGTGGCCGGCCTGGTCGGCCGGCACGACGCCCTGCGCTCCCGCTTCGCCACCGGCCCCGACGGCCGGCGCGTGCAGCTCCTCCCCGCGCTCGAACCCGGCAGCACGCCCTCCGAGGCCCGGATCGAGCGGATCACCCTCGACCAGGCCGCCCCCGAGGAGCGGGACGCCGCCATGCGCGCCCTCGCCGAGGCCGCCCAGGCCTCGCTGGACCCGGTCGAGGGCCCGCTGCTGCGCACCCTGCTCTTCGACCACGGCGCCGGCCGGCCGCCCCGCCTGCTGATCACCGTGCACCACCTCGCGGTGGACGGCGTCTCCTGGCGCATCCTGCTGGACGACCTGGAGGCCGCCTACCGCCAGGCCGTCCGGGGCGGGGCCGTCGACCTCGGCCCGGCCGGCACCTCCTACCGCGGCTGGGCCCGCCGGCTCGCCGCCCTCACCCGGGACGGCGGCCTGGACGCCGAGCTGGACCACTGGGCCCGCCCGGTGCCGGCCGGCTCCGCCGAGCTGCCCACCGACCGGGAGGGCCGCAACACCGTCGGCGAGACCCGTGCCGTCTCCGCCGGCCTGGACGCCGAGCGCACCCGGCAGCTGCTCCAGGACGTGCCGGCCGTCTACCGCACCCAGGTCAACGACGTCCTGCTGACCGCGCTCGGCCGCGCGCTGGCCCGTTTCACCGGCCGGTCCCGCACCCTGATCACCCTGGAGGGCCACGGCCGCGAGGAGATCCTCGACGGCGTCGACGTCTCCCGCACGGTCGGCTGGTTCACCTCGATCTTCCCGGTGCTGCTGGAGTCCCCGGCCGACCGCCCGCTCGGCCGGCTGATCCGCGACACCAAGGAGCTGCTGCGCGCGGTGCCCGCCCGCGGCGCCGGCTACGGCCCGCTGCGCCACCTGCGCGGCGACGAGCCGCGGGCCCGCGCCCTGGCCGCGGCGCCGCAGCCGCAGGTGAGCTTCAACTACCTCGGCCAGTGGAGCGACGCGGCGGCCGGCAGCGAGCTGTTCCGCGCCGTCGAGCCGGACTACGGCCGCGACCACCACCCGGACGAGGAACGGCCGCACCTGCTGGACGTCGTCGGCGAGGTCCGCAACGGCGTGCTGACCTTCGACGTCCACTACGCCCCGCAGCGCCACGACCGGGCCACCGTCCAGCGCTTCGCCGACGACTTCGCGGCGGCCCTGGCCGAACTCGTCGAACACTGCCTCACCCCCGGCGCGGGCGGCGCCACGCCCGGCGACTTCCCGCTGCTCAGCCTCGACCAGGCCACCGTCGACCGGCTGGTGCCGGCCGGCTCCTCGGTCGAGGACGTCCACCCGCTCACCCCGATGCAGAGCGGCATGCTCTTCCACACCCTCAACCAGGACGGCGTCGGCGCCTACTCCGACCACGTCGCCTTCCGGCTGGAGGGCGTGCGCGACGTCGACGCGCTGGCCGCCGCCTGGCAGCACGTCGTCGACCGCACGCCCGCGCTGCGCACCCGGCTGGTCTGGGACGGCGTCCCCGAGCCCGTCCAGGTGGTCGAGCGCACCGCCGAACTGACGGTCCGCCGCCTCGACTGGACCGGCCTGCCCGCCGCCGAGCTGGAGCGCCGGGTCAGGGCCCTGATCGACGAGGAGCGCGCCACCGGGATCGAGCTGTCCCGGGCGCCGCTGATGCGCCTGGCGCTGGCCCGCGAGGACGAGCGGACGGTGCGCGTCGTGTGGACCTTCCACCACGCCGTGCTGGACGGCTGGAGCACCTCGCACCTGTTCGCCGACCTCTTCGCCGCCTACCGGGCGCTCACCGACGGCCGGGGCGCGGCCCCGGCGCTGCCCGAGCGCCGGCCCTTCCGCGACTACGTCGCCTGGCTGGCCCGGCAGGACAAGGACGCGGCCGCCGCGCACTGGAGCGCCCTGCTGGGCGACCTGGACGCGCCGACCCCGCTGCCGTTCGGCCGCACGGTGCCGCAGGGCCACGAGTCGCAGTCCGCCGGTCAGGTCCGGGTCGGCCTGTCGGGCGCCGAGACGGACGCGCTGGTCGCGATGGTCCGGCGCCACCGGCTCACCCTCAACACCGCCGTCCAGGGCGCCTGGGCGATCCTGCTGGCCCGCCACTCGGGGCAGCGCGACGTCTGCTTCGGCACCACCGTGGCCGGCCGCCCGACCGACCTGCCCGGCGCCGACACCATGGTCGGCAACCTGCTGAACACCCTGCCGCTGCGCACCGCCGTCGACCCGGACGCGCCGCTGGTGGAGTGGCTCGCGGCGCTGCAGGCCGACCAGGCGGAGTCCCGCCGCTTCGAGTACTCCTCGATCGCCGAGATCCAGCGCAGCAGCGGCGTCCCGCGCGGCAGTGCGCTCTTCCAGACCCTGGTGGTGTTCGAGAACTACCCGGGCAACGGCGCCGCCGCCGAGCGCCACGGACTGCGGCTCAGCGACGTCCGCGCCGTAGACACCACCAGCTTCACGCTGGACCTCACCGCCTACGACGACGACGGCTCGCTGACCCTGCTGCTCTCCTACGACCCGGCGCTCTACGACCGGGCCCGGGCCGAGGCGCTGGCCGACCAGCTGGCCGTCCTGCTCGGCAGCATGCCGAGCGCCCCCGAGCAGCGGGTCGGCGACGTCCCGATGCTGTCGCTGCGCGCCCGCGACCGGGTGCTGTACGAGTGGAACGACACCGGCACCCCGGGCAGCGACGCCTGCCTGCACGAGCTGTTCGCCGAGCAGGTCCGGCTGACCCCGGACGCCGAGGCGGTGGTCTTCGAGGACACCTCGCTGACCTACGCCCAGCTCGACGCCCGCGCCAACCGGCTGGCCCAGCACCTCGTCGGCCAGGGCATCGGCCCGGAGACCGTGGTCGCGATCTGCCTGGACCGCGGCCCGGACACCGTCGTCGCCGCCCTCGGCGTGCTCAAGGCGGGCGCCGCCTACCTGCCGCTGGACCCCTCCCACCCGGCCGAGCGGCTGCGCCTGGTGCTGGACGACAGCGCCGCCGCCATGCTCGTCACCCAGCAGGACCTCGCCGAGCGGCTCCCGCTCTGCGACGCGACGGTGCTCTGCCTGGACGCCGACCGCGCCGAGATCGACAGCTGGCCCGCCGAGGCGCCCAGCACCGAGGTCACCCCGGACAACCTGGCCTACGTCATCTACACCTCCGGCTCCACCGGCCGGCCCAAGGGCGTCACGGTCGAGCACCGCAGCGTCGCCCGGGCCGCCGCGGCCTGGCGCGAGGCGTACCGGCTCGACCAGGCGCCGGCCCGCCAGCTCAACCTCGCCAGCATGGCCTTCGACGTCTTCGTCTCCGACCTCACCCACGCGCTGACCACCGGCGGCGCCCTGGTGCTCTGCCCGAAGGAGGCCACCACCGACCCGGCCCGCCTGTTCGACCTGATCGAGCGCCACCGCGTCACCCACGTCGAGACCGTCCCGTCGCTGGCCAACGCGCTGGCCGACGAGGCCGCCCGCACCGGCCGGCCCTTCCCGCCGCTGCGCTACCTGGCCGTCGGCTCGGACAACTGGCGCACCGACGACTGCCGCCGGCTGCTGGCCGCCGTCGCCCCCGGCACCGTGGTGCTCAACTCCTACGGCGTCACCGAGGCCACCGTCGAGTCCTCGTACTTCACCGTCACCCCGCAGTCGCTGCCGGACGTGGCGAGCGTGCCGATCGGCCGGCCCGTCCCGGGCACCCGGATGTACGTCCTGGACGCGGACCTCGAACCGCTGCCGGTCGGCGTCGTCGGCGAGCTCTACCTCGGCGGCTTCGGCGTCACCCGCGGCTACCTCAACCGCCCCGACCTCACCGAGGAGCGCTTCAGCGCCGACCCGTTCACCCCGCACCCCGACGGCCGGCTCTACCGCACCGGCGACCAGGCGCGCTTCCTGCCCACCGGGGACGTCGAGTTCCTCGGCCGCGGCGACGACCAGGTCAAGATCCGCGGCTTCCGGGTGGAACTGGCCGAGATCGAGGCCGTGCTGCGCCGCCACCCCGACGTCCTGGACGCCGTCGCGGCGCTGCGCACCGAACCCGGCGCCGTGCTCACCGGCTACGTGGTGGCCGTGCCCGGCACCGACCCGCAGAGCGCCGACCTGCGCCGGTACCTGGAGGGCTCGCTGCCCCGGCACATGGTGCCGCAGGCCTTCGTCCGGCTCGACCGGCTGCCGCTGAACGCCAACGGCAAGGTCGACCGCCGGGCGCTGCCCGCGGCCGCCGCCGACGACCGCCCCGCCACCACCAGGACCGCCCCCCGCACCCCCGCCGAGCAGGCGCTCGCCGGGCTCTGGGCCGAGGTCTTCCGGGTGCCCGAGGTCGGCGTCGACGACAACTTCTTCGACCTCGGCGGCGACTCGATCCTGAGCATCCAGGTCGTCTCCCGGGCACGCCAGCTGGGCCTGCGCCTCAGCTCGCAGGACATCTTCAGCCACCAGACCATCGCCGGGATCGCCGCGGCGATCACCACCCACGAACCCGAGGAGCCGGCCGGCGTGAACACCGAACCCGTCACCGGAAGGGCGCCGCTGACCCCGATCCAGCGGGCCTTCTTCCAGCACCACACCGAGGCCCCGCAGCACAGCACCATGTCCGTGCTGGCCGAGCTGCGGGAGCTCCCCGACGAGGCGCACCTGCGCACCGCGCTGGACGCGCTGCTCACCCACCACGACGCGCTGCGCACCCGGTTCCGCACCGTCTACGGCCGCTGGCAGCAGGAGATCGCCGCCCCCGGCGACGCCTGGCCGCTGGAGCGGCTGGACCTCGCCCTGGAGGCCGACCCGGAGGGCGCGCTGCTGGCCGCCGCCACCGCCGCCCAGGCCGGCTTCGACCTGGCCGAGGGCCCGCTGGTGAAGGCCGTGCTCGCCGACCTCGGCGGCACCGCCGGCGCCCGGCTCTTCCTGACCGCCCACCACCTGGTCGTCGACGCGGTCTCCTGGCAGATCCTGCTGGGCGACCTGGAGACCGCCTACCGGCAGGCCGCCGCGGGGCGCCCGGTCGACCTCGGCCCGCGCGGCACCTCCTTCCCGGACTGGTCCCGGCGGCTGTCCGAGCACACCGCGGTCGGCGGCTTCGACGAGGAGCTCGACCACTGGTTCGCGGCCGGCCGCGCGGCCGCCGCGCCGCTGCCCGCCGACGCCGACGGCACCCCGACCGTGGCCACCGCGGCCGCCGTCCGGGCCGCCCTCGACGCCGGGACCACAGACGCGCTGCTGCGCGAGGTCCCGGCCGTCTACCGCACCCAGGTCAACGACGTGCTGCTGACCGCGCTCGCCCGGGTCCTCGCCGACTGGACCGGCGGCTCCGCCGTCCTGGTCGACCTGGAGGGCCACGGCCGCGAGGAGATCTTCGACGACGTCGACCTGAGCCGCACCACCGGCTGGTTCACCAGCTCCTTCCCGGTCGCCCTGGACACCGACGCCGGCGCCGACTGGGGCGCCCGCCTGCGGTCCGTCAAGGAGCAGCTGCGCAGCCTCCCGCAGCGCGGCATCGGCTACGGCGCGCTGCGCCACCTCAGCCCCGCCGGCGCGCCCGGGGAGCTGCTCGCCGAGGGGGCCCGCGCCCAGGTCGGCTTCAACTACCTCGGCCGGGTCGTCGACGGCCACGACGGCGCCCTGCTGCGGGACGTGCGGCTCGGCTACGGCGCCGAGCAGTCGCCCGCGGAGCTGCTGGAGTACCCGCTCGACATCGTCGCGTACGTGCGCGACGGCGAGCTGGGCTTCGAGCTGTTCCACTCCACCGCCACCCACACCACGGAGACCGTCCAGCGGGTCGCCGACCAGCTGGTGGCGGCCCTGCGCGGGATCGTCGCGCACTGCCGGGAGGCCGGTGCCACCGCCTCCGGCGCGACCCCCTCGGACTTCCCGCTCGCCCGGGTCGACCAGCCGCTGCTGGACGAGCTCGGCCGCGCCGGCCGGATCGCCGACCTCTACCCGGCCACGCCGATGCAGCACGGCCTGCTGTTCCACAGCCTCACCGAGGAGGGCGAGGGCGTCTACCTCGGCCAGCTGTCCTTCCTGCTGGAGGGCGGCGTGGACCCGGACGCCTTCGCCGAGGCCTGGCAGCGCCTCGCCGACCGCACCCCGATGCTGCGCACCGCCTTCGCCCGGGTGGACACCGACCAGCCGCTGCAGGTCGTCCGGGAGAAGGTCACCGTGCCCGTCGAGCGGCTGGACTGGCGGGACCTGCCCGCCGCCGAGCGCGAGGAGCGGCTCGCCCGCCACCTCGCCGAGGACCGCACCCGCGGCATCGACCTGGCCGCCGCGCCGCTGATGCGGCTGGCCCTGATCGACGAGCCGGACGGCGCCCTGCGGGTCGTCTGGACCTCGCACCACCTGCTGCTGGACGGCTGGAGCAGCGCCGAGCTGGTCTCCGAGGTGGTCGACGACTACCTGCGGCTGACCGGCCACGACCGGCCCGCCCCGGCCGCCCGCCGCCCGTTCCGCGACTACGTCGCCTGGCTCGGCGAGCAGGACCTCGGCGACGCCGAACGCTACTGGCGCGGGCTGCTGGACGGCTTCACCGCCCCGACCGCGCTGCCCGCCGACCGCACCGGCGAGGAGGCGGCCCGCCAGGGCAGCGAGGCGACCAGCGTCTTCCAGCTGGACCGGGCCACCACCGAGCGCCTCGCCGAGGTCGCCCGGCGCCACCGCCTCACCACCAACACGCTCGCCCAGGGCGCCTGGGCCCTGCTGCTCTCGCGCTACTCGGGCGAACGGGAGGTCTGCTTCGGCTCGGCCGTCTCCGGCCGCCCCGCGGACCTGCCCGACGTCGAGTCGATGATCGGCCTGTTCATCAACAACCTGCCGGTGCGGGTGGAGGTCAGGCCCGAGCAGCCCGTCCTCGACTGGCTGGGCGACCTCCAGCGCGGTCAGGTCCAGGCCCGCAGCCACGAGTACGTGTCGCTGGCGCAGATCCGCGGCTGGACCGGACTGCCCGCCGGCGTCGACCTGTTCGACAGCTACGTGGTCGTCGAGAACTACCCCTTCGACGGCGAGATGGGCTCCGACCAGGGCATCGGCATCCGTGACGTGCGCTCGCAGGAGCCCACCAGCTACGCGATGGTGCTGGCGGTCTTCGCGGGCGAGCGGCTCTCCTTCCGGCTCGCCTACGACCCGGGGCTCTTCGACGCGGACACCGCCGACCGGGTCACCGGAGACCTGCGGGCCCTGCTGGAGGACCTCGCGGCCGAGCCCGGGCGCACCCTGGCCGAGCTGCCCGCGCTCGCCCCCGCCCACCGGGAGCTGCTGGTCACCGGGTACAACGCCACCGAGACCGCGCTGACCGACGACGCCCTGGTGCCCGGGCGGTTCGCCCGCCGGGCCGCGCAGACCCCGCAGGCCGTCGCGCTGGTCCACGACGGCGAGCGGCTCACCTTCGCCGAGCTGGACGAGCGGGCCAACCGGCTCGCCCACCACCTCGCCAACCGGGGCGTCGGCCCCGAGGTGCCGGTCGCGGTCTGCCTGCGGCGCGGGACCGGCCTGATCACCGCGCTGCTCGCGGTGCTCAAGGCGGGCGGCGTGTACACCCCGCTGGACCCGGCCGCCCCGGCCGAGCGGCTGCGGCTGCTGGTCGAGGACGTCCGCCCCCGGGTGGTGATCGCCGACGAGGCGACCGGCGCCCTGCTGACGCTGCCCGCGGACGTCGACCTGCTCGCCCCGGACCGGGAGCGGGACGCGATCGCCGCCCGGCCGGCCACCGCGCCCGAGGTGGCGCTCGCCCCCGAGCACGCCGCCTACGTCATCCACACCTCCGGCTCCACCGGCCGGCCCAAGGGCGTGCTGATCGAGCACGGCAGCCTGGCGAACCTGTTCGACAGCCACCTGCGGACGGTCTTCGAGCCGCTGCGCGAGGCCTGCGGCGGCCGGCAGGTCCGGGTCGCCCACCTGGCGCCCGCCTCCTTCGACGCCTCGTGGAACCCGGTCCTGTGGATGGTCGCCGGGCACGAGCTGCACCTGGTCGACGACGAGGTCCGGCGCGACGCGCACGCCCTGGTCGCGTACCGCGCCGAGCAGCGGATCGACTTCCTGCAGACCACCCCGTCCTGGTTCCGCCAGCTGGACGACGCCGGACTGCTCGACGACGGCGCCCACCCGCTGCGCGGCGCCGCGCTCGGCGGCGAGGCGATCGGCCAGGCCCAGTGGGACCGGCTGCGGGCCCGCACCGGCCTGCTCGCCTACAACTTCTACGGGCCCACCGAGGCCACCGTGGACGCGCTGGTCTGCCGGATCACCGACAGCCCCCGACCGGTCCTCGGCCTGCCGGTCCAGAACGTCCGGGCCTACGTCCTCGACCCCGAGCGCAACCTCGCCCCGGTCGGCGCGCCCGGCGAGCTGTACCTGGCCGGCGACGGCCTGGCCCGCGGCTACCTGGGCCGGCCCGACCTGACCGAACGGGCCTTCCTGGCCGCCCCGTTCGACCCGAAGGAGCGCCTGTACCGCACCGGGGACCGGGTCCGCCGGCTCTCCGACGGCCGGCTGGAGTTCCTCGGCCGGCTCGACGACCAGGTCAAGCTGCGCGGCTACCGGATCGAGCCGGGCGAGATCACCGCGGCCCTGGACGAGCACCCGGGCGTCGCCGAGTCGGTGGTCCTGGTCCGCGGCGAGGCCGAGCACGCCCGCCTGGTCGCCTACCTGCGCCCCGCCGCGGGCGGCCTGCCCGGCGGCGCCGAACTGGCCGGCTACCTCGCGGAGCGGCTCCCCGCCCACCTGGTGCCGGCCGCCTACACCGAGGTGGCGGAGTTCCCGCTCACCCGGCACGGCAAGATCGACCGGGCCGCGCTGCCCGACCCGGAGGAGACGGCCGTCGAGGCCGCCGAGGAGTGGGTGGAGCCGCGCGACGGGACGGAACGGCTGATCGCCGGGATCTGGGCCGAGACCCTGCACGTCGAGCGGGTCGGCGCGCACGACAGCTTCTTCGCCCTCGGCGGGCAGTCCCTGACCAGTGTCCAGGCGATCACCAGGATCAAGCAGACCTTCGGTGTCCGGATCGCGTTCCGCAGCCTCCTCGAGAACCCCACCGTGGCCGCGGTCGCCCGGCTGGTCGAGGACGCGCTGCTGGAGGAACTCGAGCGAGAGGCCGCGCGCCAGTCGGCGCCCGCGGCGGAGTGAGGGACGACGACCATGAGTGAAGTCCGGACGACCACGTCCCGGGAGGACCGCATCGCGGCCCTGCCCGAACACCTCAGGGCCCTGCTGCGGGACCGGCTGGCGGGCGCCGAGGCGCCCGCCCCGGAGGCGGCCGCGCCCACCGCGCTGCGCACCGTCGAGCGCGGCCGCCCGCTGCCGATGTCCTTCGCCCAGCAGCGGATGTGGTTCCTCTACGAGTTCGACCCGCTGGCGGTCGGTTACAACTCCTCGTTCGCGCTGCGGCTGCGGGGCGAGCTCGACCACGCCGCGCTGCGCCGTGCGCTGGCCGCGGTCGTCGACCGGCACGAGGCGCTGCGCACCACCTACGACCAGGTGGACGGCGTCCCCGTGCAGGTCCCGCACCCGTCGGTGGACATCCCGCTGCCGGTCGTGGAGGCCGTCGGCGGGAGCGCCGAGGACCGCGAGGAGGAGCTGCTGCGGCTGGTCCGCGAGGAGGCGGTGCGGCCCTTCGACCTGCGCACCGGCCCGGTGCTGCGGACCCTGCTGGTGCGGCTCTCCGAGCGCGAGCACGTCCTCGTGCTGAGCATCCACCACATCGCCCACGACGGCTGGTCGCTGTCGATCGTCACCCGGGAGCTCGGCCAGTACTACGCGGCCGCGCTCCAGGGCCGCGAGCCGGACCTCCCGGCGCCCGGGCCGCAGTACGCGGACTACTCGGTGTGGCAGCGCGAGCGGCTCTCCGACGGGCGGCTCGACGAACAGGTCGACTACTGGCGCGAGCAGCTCGCCGGCGTGCCGGTGCTGGAGCTGCCGACCGACCGGCAGCGCCCCGCGGTGCCCACCGGCGCCGGCGCCTTCCACGAGTTCACCGTCCCGGCCCGGACGCTCGCCGGGCTGCGCGAGCTCACCGAGGCCTCCGCGGCGACGCTCTTCATGACGCTCACCGCCGCCACCCAGCTGCTGCTGGCCCGGCTCTCCCGGCAGGAGGACGTCGCCGTCGGAACGCCGGTGGCCGGGCGCGACGAGCCCGAGCTGGCGGACCTGGTCGGGCTCTTCCTGAACACCCTGGTGCTCCGCGCCCGGCCCGAACCCGACCTGAGCTTCCGGGAGTTCCTGGGCCGGGTCCGGGACACCGTGCTGGCCGGCTTCGACCACGCCGAGGTCCCGTTCGAGCGGGTGGTGGACGCCGTCCAGCCCGAGCGCGACCCCAGCCGGATGCCGCTCGCCCAGGTGCTCGTCGTCCTGCAGAACGCCCCCGAGGCGCGGCTCGACCTGCCCGGGCTGACCATGGAGCAGCTCGCCCTGCCGCAGGCCAGCACCGGCTTCGACCTGGTGGTGGCCTTCGAGGAGCGGCCCGACGGCAGCCTCTGGTCGGCCCTGGAGTACAGCACCGACCTGTACGACGAGGCGACGGTGCGCCGGTTCGCCGGCCACCTCACCACCCTGCTCGGCTCGATCGCGGCCGACCCCGACCGGGCGATCGGCGCGCTCGACCTGCTGAGCCCGAAGGAGCACCACCGGCTCACCGTGGACTGGGCCCGCAACCCGGTGGCGTTCCCGGAGCAGGAGCCGGTGCACCTGCTGGTCGCCAGGCGGGCCGCCGAGCGGCCCGACGACCTCGCGGTGGTGCGCGGCGAGGAACGCCTCAGCTACGCCGAACTCGACCGGATGGCCGGGCTGCTGGCCGGGGTGCTGCGCGAGCGCGGCACCCGCCCCGGCGACGTGGTCGGCATCTGCTGCGAGCGCGGGCCCGCGCAGGTGGCCGCCACCCTCGCGGTGCTCCGGGCCGGGGCGGCCTTCCTGCCGCTCAACCCGCGCTTCCCGGCCGCCCGCCGGGAGCTGATGCTGGGGGAGACCGGCGCCCGGTTCGTCCTCACCCAGCGCTCGCTGGCCGCCGCGCCGGGCGAGTCCGCCGCCGAACCGCTGGTCCTGGAGGACCTGCGGCCGCTGCTGGAGGCGCACACCGGGGAGGTGCCCGAGGGCCTGGCGGTGGAGCCGGACGCGCTCGCCTACGTCGTCTACACCTCCGGCTCCACCGGCACGCCCAAGGGCGTGCTGCTGGGCCACGGCGGCCTGACCAACATGATCAACGCCTCCCGGCTGATCGTCGGCACCGGCCCCGCCCACACCGTCTGCCAGCTCTCCTCGCCGAGCTTCGACGGCGCGGTCTGGGAGACCTTCCTCGCCCTGGTGTCCGGTGCGGCGCTCGCCGTCCCGGCGAACGAGTCCGAGGCGCTCGGCACCGAGCAGCTGCGCGCCATGGCGGCGGGCCGGCCCACCGTGCTCGGACTGCCGCCGGCGGCGCTCGCCGCCGTCGACCCGCAGGCGCTGCCGGCCGGCTCGGTGGTGCTCGCGGTCGGCGACCGCTGCCCCGTCGGCCTGGCCCGCAGGTGGTCGCGGGTGCACCGGTTCATCAACGGCTACGGCCCGACCGAGAACACCGTCGGCGCCACCATGTTCGAGGTCGGCGCCGAGGAGGGCGGCGACCGGCTGTCCATCGGGCGGCCGCTGCCCAACACCGAGGTGTACCTGCTGGACGGGCAGGGCAACCCGGTGCCGCCCACCGTCACCGGTGAGATCCACCTCGGCGGCCGCGGCGTCGCCCAGGGCTACCTGGGCCGCCCCGAGCTGACCCGCCGGAGGTTCGTCCCGCACCCCTTCGACGAGGACCCGAAGGCCCGGCTCTACCGCACCGGCGACCTCGCCGCCTGGCTGCCGGACGGGCGGATCGACTTCCGCGGCCGCGCCGACGACCAGGTCAAGATCCGCGGCTTCCGGGTCGAACCCGGCGAGATCGAGGCCGCCATGCAGCGCCACCCGGCCGTCGCCGAGGCCGCCGTGGTGGTCCGCGAGAGCGACCGCGGCAAGCAGCTCGTCGGCTACCTGGTCGCCGCGGACGGCCACGAGCCGGGCGGGGCCGTCCGCGAGCTCCGCGAGGCCCTCACCGAGGAGCTGCCCGCCTTCATGGTGCCGGCCGCGCTCGTCCCGCTGGACGCGCTGCCGCTCACCGTCAACGGCAAGGTCGACCGGGACGCCCTCCCGGACGCCCGGGAGGCGCTGGCCCGGGCCGTCACCCCGCCCGACGGCCCGGTGGAGACCGCGCTGGCCGAAGTGTTCCGTTCGGTGCTGGGCGTCCAGGAGGTCGGCGCGCAGGACGACTTCTTCCTGCTCGGCGGGGACTCCATCCTCTCCACCCAGGTGGTCGCCCGGGCCCGCGAGGCGGGCCTGCACTTCACCGCCCGGGACCTCTTCCAGCACAAGACCGTGGCCGCACTGGCCAGGGTGGCCGGCACGGGGGAGGACGAGCCGGAGGAGGCGGACCCGTACCGCACCGGCCCCGTCCCGCTGACCGCCGTCCAGCAGTGGTTCTTCGACCACCACACCGTCAACCCGGACCACTTCAACCAGTCCGTGCTGTTCGAGCTGGTCCCGGGCGCCGACCTCGCGGCGGTGCGCGCGGCCCTGGCCGGGCTGGTCGACCGGCACGACGTGCTGCGCGCCCGCTACACCCGCGACGACGCGGGGCGGTGGTCCCAGGAGGTCGCCGAGGTCGCCGAGGAGTCCGACGGCCACTGGGGGTTCGAACCGCTCGACCTCGCCGGCGCGGACGACGCCACGGTGCGGGAGCGGACCGCCGCGGCCTTCGGGCGGGCCCAGCGCGGCCTGCGGCTGGCCGACGGCCCGCTGCTGCGCGCCGTCCTCGCCGACCTCGGACCGGACCGCCCGGCCCGGCTCTTCCTCACCGCGCACCACCTGGTGGTGGACGGCGTCTCCTGGCGCATCCTGCTGGACGACCTGCGCGCCGGCTACGCCGAGCTGGCGGCCGGCCGGCCGCTGCGCCCCGCCCCGCGCTCCACCTCCTTCGGGCAGTGGTCGCGCCGGCTGCGCGAGCACGCCCTGGCCGGCGGCTTCGACGACGAGCTGGCGCACTGGCGGGCCCTGCCCGCGCCCGTCGGCGAGCCGGCCGCGGCCGGCCGCTTCGGTGACCGGCGCACCGTGCGGCGCACCCTGGGAGAGGAGGAGACCGAGGCGCTGCTGCGCCGGGTGCCCGGGGTGCTGCGCGCCCAGGTGCACGAGGTGCTGCTGACCGCACTGGCCCGGGCGCTCGCCGTCCGCGGGTACGCCGAGGAGGGCGGCACCGTGGTCGACCTGGAGGGCCACGGCCGCGAGGAGATCCTGGACGGGGTCGACCTGTCCCGCACCGTCGGCTGGTTCACCACCATCTACCCGGTGCTGCTGGACGCGCCCGCGGACCTCGCACCGGCCGCCGCGGTCCGGGTCGTCAAGCGCCGGCTGCGGGCCGTCCCGCGCCGCGGCCTCGGCCACGGCGTCCTCGGGCTGGTGGCCGCCGGCGGCCGCGAGGACCTGCGGGTCCCCGCGTCGCGGGCGCGGATCGGCTTCAACTACCTCGGCCAGTGGGACAACCAGCTGCCCGAGGGGGACCGCCTGGTGCTGCGCCACCTGGACCACGGCGGCGGCGACCACGAGCCGGACGAGACCCGCACCTACGAGCTGGACGTCGCGGCCGCCGTGGAGGGCGGCCGGATGGAGCTGTCCTGCGTGCACGCGGGCGGCCGGTTCGACGACGCCTCGGTGACCGCCCTGCTCGGGGCGATGCACGAGGCGCTCGCCGAGATCGTCCGGGCCTGCGGATGACCGGCCGCCGCGGCACCGGCCGCGCCGCCGCCCACCGCCGCACCCGTCGACCCGGGGAGGGGAACCGGTGAACGACCAACCCTGGCTGGTGGTCCCCCGGCCGCGCCCGGAGGCCACCCGGCGGCTGGTCTGCCTGCCGCACGCCGGCGGCAGCGCCGGGTTCTACCGGCCGTGGGCCAACCACCTGTCGGCCACCGTCGAGCTCCAGCTCGTCCAGTACCCGGGGCGCGAGGAGCGGGTCGAGGACCCGTTCGTCGACGACGCGGCCACCCTGGTGGAGCAGTTGACGCGGGCCCTGCTGGAGACCGACCGCCCGGGCGTAGAGACGGTGGTCTTCGGGCACAGCATGGGCGCGCTGCTCGCCTACGAGACGGTGCTCTCGCTGCAGGCCCACGGGCTGCCGGTGGCCCGGCTGGTGCTCTCCGGCTACCCGCCGCCGCCGCAGACGGCGGGCGGGCCGGCGGCCCCGGTCGGCCCGAGGAGCGACGAGGACCTGCTGCGGACGGTGGCCGGCCACGGCGGCACCCAGATGTCGATCTTCGACGACCCGGACATCCGGGAGATGGTGCTGCCGATCCTGCGCAACGACTACCTCCTGATCGACTCCTACCGCTCGGCCGGGCCCCGCCCGGTCGAGTGCGGGATCGTGGTCCTCACCGGGGACTCCGACGTCACCGTGACCCCGGAACGGGCCCGCGGCTGGGAGGCGCTGGCCGGCAAGGAGTTCGCCTGCCACGTGCTGCCCGGCGGGCACTTCTACCTGACCGCGCAACGGGCCCGGGTCATCTCCCTGCTGCACGACCACCTGCTGGACCGCGGCTGAGCCGGCCGCCTGCTGCACGACCACCTGCTGGACCGCGGCTGAGCCGGCCGCGACCCGCCCCCGCCGAATTCCGCGCGTTCCGCGGGATCCGGCGAGTTCGCCGACGGATGGCACCCGGCACTATCGGGTCGCCATCCGTTCGGCATGCCCGGAATACCCCCGCGAAGGCCGGGGCGCGCTGGAGTGCGTGTTTCCGCTGAGGCTTAAAAGCCTGTTTCCGGCGGCTCCGCTGCCGGAGGATTTCGAGCCATGGGACAGCCCGGGGCTCCGGGTTGAACGACCGGCTGAGAGGGTCAGGAATGCTTGGCAACGTCGTCATCGTCGGCGGTGGGACATCCGGTTGGATGACCGCCTCGTACCTGCGCGCCGCATTCGGCGATCGGATTTCCGTCACGCTGGTGGAATCCAAGCGAATCAAGACCATCGGGGTCGGTGAGGCGACCTTCAGTACCGTCCGGCATTTCTTCAACTACCTGGGCCTGCCCGAGCACGTGTGGATGCCCAAGTGCAATGCCACCTACAAGCTCGGCATCCGATTCGAGAACTGGCGGCGCAAGGGCCACTACTTCTACCACCCCTTCGAGCGCCTCCGGGTCGTCGACGGCCTGCCGCTCACCGACTGGTGGCTGAACAGCCGCTCCGGCGACCGCTTCGACCAGGACGTGTTCCTGATGGCCGCGATCTGCGACGCCGAGCGGTCCCCGCGCCACCTGGACGGCACCCTCTTCGAGCAGGAGTTCAAGGAGGGCGCCGACACGGCCGACCGCAACACGCTCACCGAGCAGGACACCCAGTTCCCGTACGCCTACCAGTTCGACGCCTCGCTGCTCGCCGACTACCTCTCCGAGTACGCCACCGAGCGCGGCGCCCGGCACATCGAGGACGACGTCGTCGAGGTCGTCCAGGACGAGCGCGGCTGGATCAGCGGCGTGCGCACCAAGGAGCACGGCCTGCTCGAGGGCGACCTGTTCATCGACTGCACCGGCTTCCGCGGCCTGCTGATCAACCAGACCCTCGAGGAGCCCTTCGACTCCTTCCAGGACACCCTGCCCAACAACCGCGCGGTGGCGCTGCGCGTCCCGGTCGACATGGAGAAGCGGGGCCTGCGCCCCTGCACCACCGCGACCGCCTCGGACGCCGGCTGGATCTGGACCATCCCGCTGTTCGGCCGCATCGGCACCGGCTACGTCTACTCCGACGAGTACACGACGCCCGAGGAGGCCGAGGCCACCCTGCGCGCCCACGTCGGCCCGGACGCGGAGGCCCTGGAGGCCAACCACATCCGGATGCGGATCGGCCGCACCCGCAACGCCTGGGTCAACAACTGCGTCGCCATCGGCCTGTCCAGCGGCTTCGTCGAGCCCCTCGAGTCGACCGGCATCTTCTTCATCCAGCAGGGCATCGAGGAGCTGGTCAAGCACTTCCCGGACGCCGACTGGAACCCGGCGCTGCGCCGCTCCTACAACCGCACGGTGGGCAACACCATCGACGGCGTGCGGGAGTTCCTCGTCCTGCACTACAAGGCCGCGGCCCGCGCCGACAACGCCTACTGGCGGGACGCCAAGACCCGCGTGATGCCCGACGGCCTGGCCGAGCGGATCGAACTGTGGCAGGCCAAGCCGCCGACGGAGAACACCATCTACCCGCACTACCACGGGTTCGAGTCCTACTCGTACCTGGCGATGCTGCTCGGCCTCGGCGGCGTGGAGCTCAAGGCCCCGCCGTCCGTCGCCCTGCAGGACTCCACCCGGGCGGAGAAGGAGTTCCAGCTCCTGCGCGACCAGTCCGCCGAGCTCGTGAAGCGCCTGCCCAGCCAGTACGAGTACCTCGCCCAGATGCACTGACCCGCCGGAGCCCCGAGGAAGGAGGCACCATGGACAGTCTTCCGTACGTACCGGCCGCGGTGACGCTCGCTCTGCTCGTCCCCGCGGCACTGCTCGGACGCCGGCTGGCCAAGCTGTTGCGGCAGCCTGAGATCGTCGGCGAGATCATGGCCTGCCTCCTGCTCGGCGCGCTGCTGGCGAGTCAGTGGGACTGGAAGCCGGCCGGCATGGACGGCGGCGCCGTCCTGGAGAAGGCGGGCCACCTCGGCCTCGCGCTCTTCCTGGTCGGCGCCGTCCACGAGATCAGGGCCGGCGGCAGCCGGCTCGGCGGCCGGACCATCGCGCTGACCGCCGCCGGCTCCCTGCTGCTGCCGCTGGGCTGCGGCGTGGCGTTCGCCGCCTGGGTGCTGGCCGACGGCTCGCCGGCCCTGCGCGGCGACGCCCCGGCCGGGGTCCTGGTCCTGATGCTGGCGATCGCCCTCGCCGTCACCGCCGTCCCGGTGCTCGCCGGCATCCTGGACGACCGCGGCATGCTGAACACCGCGATCGGCCGGCTCTGCATGGCGGTCGCGGTCTCCATCGACGCCGTCACCTGGTCGATGCTGGCGATCGCGGTCGGCCTGGCGCACGGCGGCGGGAGGATCACCCCGTACGCGGTGTTCGCCGTCGGCCTGCTGGTCGCCTGGGCGATCCGGCGGGCGGGCGCCGCACCGGTGCCCCGGGCCTGGGCCGAGCGGGTCCCGGTCGCGGTGCCGATCGGGCTGACCGCCGCCGCGGCCGTCGCCGCCGCGCTGACCACCTCGCGGCTGGGCCTGACCGACGTGCTCGGCGCCGTGCTGGTCGCCCTCGCCCTGCCGGGCGACGACGGCGCCGGCCCGTGGACCAGGGCCGCGCACACCGTCGGCGGCTGGGGGCGGCTCGCGCTGCCGCTGCTGTTCACGGTGACCGGCATGGGCCTCGCCTCGGCGCCGCTCAGCGTCTTCTCCTGGCAGGCCGTCCTGCTCTCGGTGGTGCTCGCGATCCTCGGCAAGCTGGTCGGCAGCTACGCCGGTGCGCGGGCGGCCGGCCGGCCCCCGGTCGAGTGCATGAAGATCGCGGTGTTCCTCAACGCCCGCGGCCTGACCGAACTCGCCGTCCTGCAGGCCGGCTACCAGGCCGGGATCCTCACCCCCGCGCTGTTCCTCGCGCTCGTGGTGATGGCCCTGTTCACGACGGCGCTCAGCGGCCCGCTGCTGTGGGCCATCGACCGGTTCACGGCGCCCGAGGCCGCCCCCCGGACCGCGGAGCCGGCCGTCCCCTACCCCGTCGAGCGGTGAGCCACGTGGAACTCGTCACCTCAACCCCCTCCGACTTCCGGACCTTCATGTCCGGCTTCCCGAGCGGCGTCTCCGTCGTCACCTCGCTGGACGACGCCTCGCGCCCGTGGGGCATGACCTGCTCCGCGCTGTGCAGCGTCACCGTCGACCCGCCCACGCTGCTGGTCGGCATGCGGGCCGAGAGCCCGACCCTGCGGGCCGTGCTGCGCAGCGGCGCCTTCGCGGTGAACCTGCTGCACGCCGACGGCCGCGGCACCGCCGAACTGTTCGCCTCCGGCGACCCGGACCGCTTCGACGCCACCCCCTGGCGGCTGCCGCCCGGCGCGGGCGGACCCCACCTGGTGCGCGACGCCCACGCGGTGGCCGACTGCCGGGTCAGCCAGCTGGTGCCCGTGGGCGGCCAGCGGATGGTCTTCGGCGAGGTCGTCCGGATCACCGAACTCAGCGACGCGCCGCCGCCGCTGCTCTACGGGAGGCGACAGTTCAGCACCTGGACCGCCTGACCAGAGGGTTCCCACCCGACCCCCGAGAACACCGTTGTGGAGGAGAGATGACAGCTCAACCCACTGACGCGGACACCCCCCGGCGCGCACCCGCCCGCGACCAGGGCATCCAGCGCCACAGCGCGATGCCGGTCCGGAAGTACCGGCCCTACGAGGCGGTCGGCCTGCCCGACCGGACCTGGCCGGGACGCCGCGCGGAGCGCGCCCCGCTGTGGTGCAGCGTCGACCTGCGGGACGGCAACCAGGCCCTGACCGACCCCATGGACACCACCCGCAAGCGGCGGATGTTCGACCTGCTGGTCGGGATGGGGTTCAAGGAGATCGAGGTCGGCTTCCCCACCTCCTCCCAGGACGACCACGCCTTCCTGCGCCACCTCGTGGACACCGACGCCATCCCGGAGGACGTCGTCGTCCAGGTGATGACGCCGATCCGCGGCGACTTCATCGAACGCACCGTCAAGGCCCTGGAGGGCGTCCCCCGCGCCGTCCTGCAGATCTTCAACCCCACCTCGGAGGCCCAGCGCCGGCTGGTCTTCCGCAAGGACCGCGCGCAGATCACCGCGATGGCCCTGGACGGCGCCGAACAGGCCCTCAAACTCCAGGACTCCATCCCCGGCACCGAGATCTACCTGCAGTACGCGCCCGAGTCCTACACCCAGACCGAGCCCGACTACGCGCTCGAACTCTGCAACGCCGTCCTCGACTTCTGGGCCCCGCGGGCCGCGCACACGCTGCGGATCAACCTGCCCTCCACCGTCGAGGTCTTCCCGCCGCAGGAGTTCGCCGACCGGATCGAGTACACCCACCGCAACCTGCTCCACCGCGAGCGCACCATCCTCTCCGTGCACCCCCACAACGACCGCGGCAGCGGCGTGTCCGCCGCCGAACTCGCCGTGCTGGCCGGGGCCGACCGGGTCGAGGGCACCCTGTTCGGCAACGGCGAGCGCTCCGGCAACGTCTGCCTGGTCACCCTGGCCATGAACCTGTTCTCGCAGGGCGTCGACCCGATGCTCGACCTGCGCGACATCGACGGCGTCCGCCGGATCGTCGAGAGCTGCAACCAGATGCCCGTCCACGCCCGCCACCCGTGGGCCGGCGACTTCGTCTACACCTCCTTCGCCGGCTCCCACCAGGACGCCATCGCCAAGGGCCTGCGCGCCCGCGAGGAGTCCGGCCAGGACACCTGGGACGTGCCCTACCTGCCGATCGACCCGCGCGACATCGGCCGCGACTACCAGGCGCTGATCCGGATCAACACCCAGTCCGGCAAGGGCGGCATCGCCCACCTGCTGCGCACCGAGTACGGCATCGAACTGCCGCGCCGCCTCCAGATCGACTTCGCCTCCGAGATGCAGGCGGTCTGCGAGGAGATCGGCGGCGAGATCACCGGCGACCAGCTGTGGAGCCACTTCGTCGAGCGGTACGTGGCGCTCGGCACCGAGGCGGTGCCCGGCCTGCCCCGGCCCGAGCCGCTGGCGGCGGAGCCTGGCGGCGCCCGCTGGACGGAGGCGGCCGCCGCGGCCGTCGCCGGGTACGGGCTGGACGCCGTCGTCCAGGGGCTCACCGTGGACCGGGCCGGCGCACCGCTGAACGCCGTCACCGCCGCCTTCGAGATCGTCGTGGACTCCCGCTCCCACTGGGGGGTCGGCATCGCCGACGAGGAGGGCGAGGCCGTCGGCCGGGCCGTCCGCGCCGCCGCCCTGCGGGCGCTGCTGGAGACCGAGCCGGCCGGCGTGTCCGGAGCCCGCTAGCGAGGCCGCCGAGGGCGGGGGAGGGAGGGGGCGCAGATGCCCTGGAACACCTTGATCGACGTGGCGCGGGAGGACGTGCTCCCGCTCACCGCCCAGATCCGGGACGGCATCAAGCGGGAGATCGCCGAGGGGGCGCTGCACCCCGGCACCCGGCTGCCGTCGAGCCGTCAGCTCGCCGAGGACCTGCGGGTGTCCCGCAGCGTCGTCGTCGAGGCCTACGGGCAGCTGGTGGCCGGCGGCTACCTGGAGGCCACCCGGGGCTCGGGCACCCGGGTCGCCGCCCACCTGGACCGCGGCACCCGGCCGCCGACCCTGCTGAGCGACGCCCGCCCCGCCCCGGTGGTCCGCTGGGACCTGCGGGCCGGCGGCGCCGACGCCTCCGCCTTCCCGCAGCGCGAGTGGCTCGCCGCCTACCAGCGGGCGGCGCGCCGGCTCGGCCCGCGCGACCTCGGCTACCCGCCGGTGTCCGGCGTCCCGGCGCTGCGCGCCGAACTCGCCCGCTACCTCGGGCGGGCCCGCGGCGTGCACACCACCCCGGAGCACGTGATGGTGGTCTCCGGGTTCGCCCAGACGCTCGGCCTGGTCTGCGCCACGCTGCCGCGCACCGGCCTGGCCGCCCTCGCGGTCGAGGACCCGTGCCACCCGCAGCAGCGCCAGTTCATCGTCGAGTCGGGCCTGGACTGCCCCTCCGTCCCGGTCGACGAGCACGGCATCGACGTGGCCGCCCTGGCCCGCACCGGCGCCCGGGCCGTCCTGGTCACCCCCGCCCACCAGTTCCCCACCGGTGCCGTGCTCAGCGCCGAGCGGCGGGCCGCGCTGGTGCGCTGGGCCGAGGACGTGGACGGCTGGATCATCGAGGACGACTACGACGGCGACCTCTGGCTGGACCACGGGCGCCGGCCCACCGCGCTGCAGCGGCTCGCCCCGACCCGGGTGCTCTACGCGGGCACCGCGAGCAAGTCGCTGGCCCCCGGGATGCGGCTGGGCTGGCTGGTCGCCCCGCCCCGGCTGCGCCGCCGGCTGGAGGAGGTCCGGGCCCAACGCGACCTGGGATGCGACGTGTTCACCCAGCACGCGTTCGCCGAGGTGCTCGACAGCGGAGAGCTCGACCGGCACCTGCGGCGCCAGCGGGAGCGGCTGCGGGCCCGCCGGGAGGTCTTCCACGAGGCCGTCCGGCGCCGGCTGCCCGGCGCCCGGATCACCGGAGCCTTCGCCGGCCTGCACGCCTACGTCCAGCTCCCGCCGCGGGTGGACGAGGCCGCGCTGGTCGCCCGGGCGCTGCGCCGCTCGGTCCTGGTGCGCGGCGCCCGCAGCTACCACCACCGCTCCTGGCAGGCCGGCCCCGCCCTGGTCGTGGGCTACGCCGGGGTGCCCCGCAGCGGGGTCGCCGAGGCGGTGCGGGAGCTGGGCGAGGCCTACGCGCAGGCGGCGGCCGACGGCTGCCTGCGCAGCGCGTAGGGCCCGCCCGGCTCCACGGGGACCGGGCACGACGGACGACGGAGAGTGAGGAGGACCCGATGGTGACGACGAGCCCGGGCGGCGCGCCCGCCCCGCTCGCGGTCCGCGCCGCGGCCTGGCACCTGCCGGAGCACCGGGTGCCGGTCGGCGAGCTGGCCGAACGCGAGGGCCTGGACCGCGAGCGCAGAACCGTCCTCGCCGGCCTCGGGATCGACACGGTGGCCGTCGACACGGGGCTCGGCGCCACCGCGATGGCCGAACGGGCCTGCCGCGGCGCGCTCGCCCGCGCCGGTGTCGCCGCGCAGGACCTGGGCGCCCTGGTCGTCGTCGAGTCCCGCGCGCCCGAGACGCTGATCAGCTCCGAGGTCACCAGGCTGCAGGCCCGGCTGGGCGCCGACCGGGCCCTCGCCTTCGGCGTCGGCGGCCTCGGCTGCGTCTCGCTCGGGCCGGCCCTGCTGGCCGCCCGGGGCCTGCTCGCCGCCGACCCGGACCTGCACCACGTGCTGGTCGCCCACGCCTCCACCCCGGCCACCCCCGGCCGCTACCGGCACCCCGTCACCGTCAACGGCGACGCCGGCCAGGCCCTGCTGCTCGCCCGCACCGGTCCGGTCCGGATCCTCGACCTCGTCCAGGAGACCAACGGGGCCCACTGGGACCTCTTCCGGGTCGACTACCGGGACCGCCCCTGGGAGCAGTGGCGGGAGGAGTGCCGCGACCTGCCCGGCTACTCCTTCCGGCTCGCCGTCGAGACCAGGAACCGGCTCGCCGCGCTCCTGGCGGGCCTGCTGAAGCGGCACGGCCTCGACCGCGCCGACGTCGCGGGCTACGCCAGCCAGAACCTCTCCGCGGGCGGGCTGCGCTTCCTGGAGGAGTCGCTGGACGTCGAACTGCTGCCGGAGTGCCGGGAGAACCTGGCCCGCTACGGCCACCTCGGCCCGAACGACGTCCTCCTCAACCTCTGGACGGCGCTGGCGAACCGGCGGCTGGCCGAGGGCGACCGGGTCGTGCTGGTCAACGTCAGCCCGGTGGCGGCCTGGAACCTGCTGCTGGTGGAAATCGGACCCTGGGAGAGCACCGCGTGACCGACACCGCAATCGAGATACGGGAGTTCCTGACCGTCGCCCTGCGCCGGCCGGTGGAACCGGACGAGGACTACTTCGCCCTGGGCCTCGCGGACTCGCTGTTCGCCCTGGAGCTGGTGGTCTTCGTCGAGGAGCGGTTCGGGATCCGGATCGAGGTGGAGGACCTCGAACTGGACAACTTCCGCACCGCCGAACGGATCGCCGCGCTGGTCGCGGGCAAGCACGGCGGGCCCGCCGCGGGCGACGAGACGGGCGCCGGCCGTGCCGCCCGCGGCTAGCGGCGCCCGGCCGGCCGGCCCGGACGCACCGCGGCCCGCGGGCGCCCCGGGGCTCCCCGCGGCCGTGCCGGACGTCCCCGCGGCCGTCCCGGACGTCTCCGTGGTGGACGCCGCCGCCGACCTGGCCGCCGCGGTGCGCGAGGACGCCGGCCGCTGGGACGAGCGGGGCGCCCTGCCCGACGAGGCGGTCCGCGCGGTCGCCGCCGCCGGGCTGCTCGCACCCGACCTGCCGGCCCGCCACGGCGGAGCCGGCGCCACGCCCGTCCAGCTCGGCGAGGCGGTCGCGCACCTGGGCGGCGTCTGCGGCGCCCTGCGCGCGCTGCTCACCGTCCAGGGCATGACGGCGGCCGCCCTGCTGCGCTGGGGCAGCGCCGCCCAGCGCGAGCGCTGGCTGCCCGCCCTGGCCTCCGGCGAGCGGCTCGCCGGCTTCGCCGCCACCGAGCGGGAGGCGGGCAGCGCGCTCGCCGAGGTCGGCACCCGGATCGAGGACGACGGCGAGCAGCTGGTGGTCACCGGCGCCAAGCGGTGGGTGACCTTCGGGCAGAGCGCCGACCTCCTGCTGGTGCTCGGGCGCACCGCCGCCGGCCCAACCGCCGTCCTGGTGGAGGGCGACCGCGCCGGGATCGGCCGCGAGCCCGTCGCCGGCCAGCTCGGCCTGCGCGCCGCGCGGATCGCCCACCTCACCTTCGACCGGGTGCGGGTGCCGCGGGAGAACCTGGTGGCGCCGGCCGGGGCGGGCCTGACCCACACCGCGGCGGTGGCCCTGGACCACGGCCGCTTCACGGTGGCCTGGGGCTGCGTCGGCATGGCGGAGGCCTGCCTGGCGGACGCCGTCGAGCACGCCGTGCGGCGGGTCCAGGGCGGGGTCCCGCTGGCCGAGCACCAGCTGGTGCGCTCCCTGCTCGCCCGCTCGGCCGTCGACGCGGCGGCCGCCCGTGCCCTGGCCGAACGGGCCGCCCAGGCCCGGGCCGGCTCGCCGCTGGGCGCCGTCACCGAGACGGTGGCCGCCAAGTACGCGGCGGCCGGGGCGGCGAAGGCGGTCGCCGACCGGGCCGTGCAGGTGCTCGGCTCGGCGGGCTGCGAACCGGGGGGCCGGCCGGGCCGGTTCTACCGGGACGCCAAGGTGATGGAGATCATCGAGGGCAGTCCGCAGCTGGCCGAACTGCACCTCGCCGACCGGCTGTTGCGCCGGGCGGTGCGCCGATGAGCGCCCCGCGCGGGGCCACCGCGCCGGGCGGCGGGGCCGGGCCGGAGCGGCCGACCGTCAAGGTCCTGGTCTGGGACCTCGACGACACCCTGTGGGACGGCACCGTGCTGGAGGGCGACGACCCGGCGCCGTTCCCGGCCGCCACCGCCGCGCTGCGGGAGCTGGACGGGCGCGGCGTGCTGCACGCCGTCGCCAGCCGGAGCGACCGGGCCGCCGCCACCGCCCACCTGGAACGGCTCGGCCTGCACGAACTGTTCACCGTGCTGGAGGTCGGCTGGGGCCCGAAGTCCGGTGCCGTGCGGCGGATCGCCGAGGCGATCGGCATCGGCCTGGACACCGTCGCCTTCGTCGACAACGACCCGGTCGAGCGCGCCGAGGTGGCCGCCGCCCACCCGGAGGTGCGCTGCTACCCGGCCGAGCAGGTCGGGGCGCTGGCCGGACTGCCGGAGTTCCGGCCGCCGTTCGTCACCGCCGACGCCCGCGAGCGGCGGCTGCGCTACCGGGCCGAGGCCCGGCGCGCGCAGGCCGGGGGCGAGTACCAGGGCACGCCGCAGGAGTTCCTGGCCTCGCTCGACCTGACGCTGACCGTCCGGCGCGCCGAGCCGGGCGACCTCGCCCGGGCGCACGAACTCACCGTCCGTACCCATCAGTTGAACACCACCGGCCGCACCTACGACCTGGCGCGACTGCGGGCGCTGTGCGGCTCGCCGGACCACCGGGTGCTGGTCGCCGAACTGACCGACCGCTTCGGCGACTACGGCACGATCGGCCTCGCGCTCAGCGAGCGCATCCGGTACGCCGCGGGGGAGGGCCCGGCCGAACCGGCGGAGCTCCTGCGGCTGCTGCTGCTCTCCTGCCGGGTGATGTCCCGGGGCGTCGGCCCGGCGCTGATCGGCCACGTGGTGCGCAGCGCGCTCGCCGAAGGGCGGCGCCCCCTGGCCGAGTTCGTCCCGACCGAGGTCAACCGGGTGATGCTGGTCAACCTCCGCTTCGCCGGGTTCACCGTGCTGGGCCCGGCGGAGGAGGGGCGGCTGCTGCTCGGCTACCCGCCGGCCGCCCCGCCGCCCCCGCCCCCGGGCCACCTGCGGCTCATCACCCCGCCGCCCGCCGAGACCCCGCCGCCCGCCGACACCCGGGGGCCCGCCGAATCCTTGCGGCCCGCCCCTGCCGGCCCCGGGCCGGCGGCCCGCCCCGAACCCCCGGCCACGCCGTGACCAGGAAGGACACCGTGCACACGCAGGACACCACGCCCCGGGACACCGCCGGGAGCGGTGCGGGCACCGCAGGACGGATCCCGGTCGGGATCGTCGGCGCCGGCACCATGGGCACCGCCGTCGCCCAGGTCTTCGCCTCGGCCGGGCACCCGGTGGTGGTGGTCGACCGCCACCGCCCCGCCCTCGACGCCGCCCCGGGCCGGCTGCGGGACGGCCTGCGGGCCGCGCGCCTGCTGGGCCGCCGACCGGCCGCCGACGAGGCCCGGCCCACGGCCGCGGAGACCGTCGGACTGGTCCGCTGGACGGACGAGTTCGGCCGCCTGGCGGAGGCCGGCTTCGTCGTGGAGTGCGCCTCCGAGCGGCTCTCCGTCAAGGAGCGGGTGCTCCGGGAGCTCGACGAGGTCTGCGCCCCCGAGACGGTCTTCGCCTCCTGCACCTCGGCCGTCCCGGTCCGCCGGCTCGCCTCCTACACCGACCGGCCCGACCGGGTGCTCGCCACCCACTTCATGAACCCCGCCTACCTCAAGGAGACCGTCGAGGTGGTGCGCGGCCCGGCGACCACCGCCCGGACGCTGGAGACCACCCTCGCCCTGCTCGCCGGGGTCGGCCGCCGCGCCCACGTGGTGCGCGACTCGCCGGGCTTCGTCTCCAACCGGGTGCTGATGCCGATGGTCAACGACGCGGCCGCCCGGGTGCAGGAGGGCGTGGCCGACGCGGAGACCGTCGACCTGATCTTCCAGGACTGCTTCGGCCACGCCATGGGGCCGCTGCGCACCGCGGACCTGATCGGGCTCGACACCATCGTGGACACCCTCGACGTCCTGCTGGAGACCACCGGGGACGAGCGCTACCGGCCCTGCGGGCTGCTGCTCGACCTGGTGCGCCGCGGTCACCTCGGCCGCAAGACCGGGCTGGGCTTCCACGCCTACGGGACGCGGCCGTGACCGCCGGGCGGCCGGCCGCCGACGTGCTCGACCTGATCCGGGAACGGTTCCGCACGGTGCCCGACCGGACGGCCGTGGTGGTCGGCGGGGAGTCCCTGACGTACCGGCGGCTCGACGTCGCGACCCGGGAGCTGGCCGCCCGGCTGGCCGCGGCCGGCGCCGCCCCCGGCGGGCTGGTGCTGGTCCACCGCCGTCAGGGGGTGCGGACCGTCGTCGGCATGCTGGCCGCCCTGCGGCTCGGCGCCGCCTGGTGCGTCCTGGAACCCGACCGGCCCGCCGCCGCGGTCCGCGCGCTGCTGCGCGACGGCGGCTGCGGCGTCCTGGTGCACGACGAGGCGGACCGGGCCACGGCCCCCGCCGCCGTCCGCGAGCTGGTGGCCGGCTGCGGCCGGCCGGTCGCCCTGGTGCCCGAGACCGGCCCCGCGCCGGCCGCCGGCCCGCTCCCGGACGCCGCCGCGCCCGCCTCCGCGCCCGCCTACGCCGTCACCACCTCCGGCACCACCGGCGAGCCCAAGGCCGTCCTGGTCTCCCGGGGCGCCCTCGCCGCGCTGGTCGCCTCCCGCGACGAGGACCCCGCCGCGACCACCTTCACCGCCTCCCGGCTCTCCTGGGACGGCCCGCTGCTGATGCTGCTCCACACGCTGTGCGGCGGCGGCACCGCGGTGCTGCCGGACGAGCGGGCCCTGCCCGACCCGGAGGCCTGCGCCGCCCTGGTGCGGCGCCACCGGGTCGAGGTGGCGGTCTGCCCGCCCTCCTTCCACCGGCTGATGCTGCCGTACCTGGCGGGCGCCGACAGCCACCTGCGCCGGTGGATCGTCGGCGGCGAGGCCCTGCCGGCCGCGCAGGCCGCCCGCCACCGCGCCGTCCTGCCGGGCACCGCACTGCGCAACGAGTACGGGGCCACCGAGACCACCGTGACGGTGGTCGCCCACGACGTCCCGCCCGCGCCGGCCGACCCCGTCCCGATCGGGCGCCCCACCGCCGGGGCCCGGATCCACCTGCTGGACGGGCGACTGGCGCCGGTGCCGCCCGGGCGGACCGGCGAACTGTACGTGGCCGGCCCGCAGGTCGCCGAGGGCTACGCCGGCCGGCCCGTCGACACCGCGCTGCGTTTCGTCCCGGACCCGTTCGCGCCCGCCCCCGGCGCCCGGATGTACCGCACCGGCGACCTCGCCGCGGTCGACGCCACCGGCGCCCTGGTCTTCCGCGGCCGGGCCGACGGGCAGCTCAAGGTGCGCGGGGTCCGGGTCGAGCGGGAGGAGGTGGAGGCGGCCCTGGCCCGCCACCCCGCCGTGCGGCAGGCCGCGGTGCTCGCCGTCGCCGACCCGGCGGGCGGCACCGCGCTGGCGGCCTTCTGGTCCCCGGTGGACCAGGCCGCGCCCGGCCCGGGGGCGGGGGAGCTGGTCGCGCACTGCGCGGCCCTGGTCGGCGGGCCGGCGGTGCCCGAGCGGTTCGTCCGGGTGGCGGCGTTCCCGCTGGCGCCGTCCGGAAAGACCGACCTGCGGGCGCTGCGCGCGCTGCTCCCGGCGGTACCGCAGGCCGGGGGCCCGGACGGCGGGGGCGTGGAGGGCGGGGGCGTGGACGGAGAGGCCCCGGTAGGCCAGGACCGGGGCACCGGTGCCGCCGTGGCGGTGGTGACCGGGTTCTGGGCGGACGTCCTCGGCCACCGCGACTTCGGGCCCCGGGACGACTTCTTCGCCGTCGGCGGCAACTCCCGGCGCGTGGTCGACCTGCACCTGCGGCTCGAGCGCACCTGGCCCGGCGCCGTCCGGGTCGGCCGGCTCTTCGACCTGCGCACCGTCGCCGACCAGGCCGCCGCCGTCGCCGCCACGGCCCCGCCGCCCGGCCCGCCGGAGCACCCGGGCCCCGGACCGGGCACCGCGTACGAGGTCTGACGGACGAACCGGCGAACGCGCACCGAGCCCGAGGAACGGGAGCAGAGACAGTGACCACCAGCCCCACGACGGCGCCCCGCGACACCGACATCGCGGTCGTCGGCATCGGCGCCCGCTTCCCCGACGCCGACGACCTGGCCGCCTTCCGCGCCAACCTCGCCGCCGGCCGGGACTCGGTGGGCGCCATGCCGGCCGCCCGGGCCGCCGCCACCGGACTCGACCCGGACGCCCACCGCCTCCCGATGGGCCACCTCGCCGACGTCCACACCTTCGACCACGCGTTCTTCGGCCTCTCCCGGCGCGAGGCCGCCCTGATGGACCCGCAGCACCGGATCGCCCTGGTCCTCGCCCACCGGGCCGTCGAGGACGCCGGCTACCCCGTGGACGCCCTGCGCGGGCACCCGGTGGCCGTGGTGCTCAGCGCCGCCGCGTCCGGCTACCGGGCCGCCGCCGCCGAACCCGGCCCGCTCGGCGCCCTCGGCAACGTCCCCTTCGCGCTGCCCGCCCGGATCGCCCACGTGCTCGGCTTCACCGGCCCCTGCTACGCCGTCGACACCGGCTGCAACGGCTCGCTCGTCGCCGTCCACCAGGCCTGCCGCGAACTGCGCGACGGCGAGGCCGCGTACGCGCTCGCCGGGGGCTTCAGCCTGCGCCCCGAGGGCCTGCCCGCCCCGCAGACCGAGGGGATGACCGAACTCGTCTCCCCGGGCGGGCGCTGCCGGGCCTTCGACGCCGACGCCGACGGCACGGTGAGCGGAGAGGGCGGCGCCGTCCTGCTGCTCACCACCCTCGGCCGGGCCCGTGCCGACGGCGCGCCCGTGCACGCCGTCCTCCGCGGCAGCGCCGTCCGGCACAACGGCCGGGCCGCCGCCACCATCAGCACCCCGAGCGCGCCCGCCCACGCGGCCGTCATCGGCGCCGCCTGGCGCGCCGCCGGCCTCGACCCGGCGCTGGCCGGCTACCTGGAGGCGCACGGCTCCGGCACCCGGCTCGGCGACGCCGTCGAACTGGAGGGCCTGGGGCAGGTGTTCGGCACCCGCGGCTTCGGCGGGCGGGGCCGGCGGCTGCCGATCGGCTCGGTCAAGACCAACATCGGCCACCTCGACCACGCCGCCGGGATCGCCGGCCTGGTCAAGGCCGTCCTCGCGGTCGGGCACGGCGAGCTCTACCCCTCGCTGCACTTCCGCCGGCCGGTGGACGCGGCGGCCCTCGACCCCGTCGAGGTGGTCACCGAACTGCGGCCCTGGGAAGGCGCGGAGCGGATCGCGGGCGTCAGCTCGTACAGCCTGGCCGGCATCAACGCCCACTGCGTCGTCCAGCGGCCGCCCGCGCCCGCGCCCGCCGCGCCGCGCCGGGCCGAAGGGCCGCGTCCGGCCCGGCTGGTCGCGGTCTCCGCCCGCAGCCGCCCCGCGCTGGCCGCGCTCTGCGCGGACCTCGGCGCCGCCCTGGCCGGACCGGCCGCCGGCGCCGACCTCGACGACGTCGCCCACACCCTCAACTCCGGGCGCGCCCACCACCGGTACCGGCTCGCCGTGGCGGCCCGGGACACCGCCGGACTGGCCCGCGCCCTCGCCGACCGGGCTCCGGGGCCGGGCGAGCCGGTCGCCGACGCCGCGCCCGGCGGCCGCGGCGGGCCGCCCGCCGTCTGTCTGCTGCTCTCCCCGGACGCCGCCCCCGTCGCCCCCGGCCCGGCGCCGCTGCCCGCGGACCTGCCCGCCACCGGCCGGGTGGAGGCCGAACTCCTGGCCGGTCAACTGGCCCTCCACCGCGCCCTGCTGGCCGCCGGCGTGCCGGTCGAGACGGTGCTCAGCAGCGGCGTGTCCCGCTACGCGGCCCGGCACCTGCTCGGCACCCTCACCGCCGCGGACACCCGGGAGCTCGCCGCCGGCGTCGAGGCCCCGCCGCCGGACCGGGACCGCCTGGTCGCGGCCGCCGAGCGGCTCACCGCCGCCGGACCGGTGGTGTTCGTCGACCCCGGCCCGGGCGGGGTGCTCGGCCGGCTGCTCGCCGAGCGGTTCGGTCCGCACGGGCAGGACGGCGCCCGGCTGGTGACCGTCCCCGCCGAGGCCGAGGCCGAGGCCGCGGCCGCGGGTGCGGGCACGGCCGCCGACGGATTCGAGGCCCTGCTCGGCCGGCTGTACGAGGCCGGCGTCGAGCTCGACTGGGCCGCGCTCGGCCCCGCCCCCGGTACGGCCCGCCGGCTGCGGCTGCCCGGGCACCCGCTGGCCGCCACCCCGTGCTGGCTCCGGCCGCCGGCCGCACCCGCCGCGCTCGTCCCGTCCGCTGCCGCCATCGCTGCCGCGCCCGCCATCGCTGCCGCGCCCGCCACCGCTGCCGCGCCCGCCACCGCCGTCGCGCCCGCCCCCGTCGAGCGGCCGGAGGACCCGCAGCCCTGGCTCGCCGGCGTGCTGGCCGAACTGCTGCACAGTGAGCAGCCGCTCGGCCCGGCCGACCACTACTTCGAGCTCGGCGGCAACTCGATCATCGCCCTGCAGCTCGCCGACCGCGTCGAGGCCCGCTTCGGCTTCCGCCCCAAGCTGCTCGACGTCTACGAGCACCCCGAGGTCGGCGCCCTCGCCGCGCTCATCCGGGCCAGGGCGGGCCGCCCGTCCGCCCCCGCCCTGCCCCCGGTCGTCCCGCGCGGCGCCGCGGTCACCTCCTTCGGCCAGGACCGGATCTGGTTCCACCACCAGCTCGACCCGGACACCACCCTCTACAACCTGCCGATGGTCAGCCGGATCAGCGGCCCGCTCGACGTCGACGCCGTCCGCGGCATGTGGCACGACCTGATGCTGCGCCACGAGGTGCTGCGGTCCAACTTCGTCGAGGAGGACGACCAGCCGGTGCTGCGCCTGCGGCCCGAGCCCGGGGACTTCTTCGCCTTCCGGGACGTCTCGGGCGAGCCGGATCCGCAGGCCGCCGCCCGGGAGCTGGTCCGGCGGGCCGCCGGGCACCGCTTCGACCTGGCCCACGACCCGCTGGTGCGGGTGCTCGTGGTCCGCACCGCCCCCGAGGAGCACGTGCTCCAGGTGACCATGCACCACGCCGTCAACGACGGCGCCTCCCCGCGGATCTTCGCCCGCGAGCTGCCCGAACTCCACGCCGCCCGCCGCGAGGGCCGCCCGCACCGCCTCGCGCCGCTGCCGGTCCAGTTCGCCGACTACGCCGCCTGGCAGCGGGACCTGGTGGCCGGCCCCGCCCTGGACGGCGAGCTCGCCTACTGGCGGGAGAAGCTGCGGGACGCCCCCGTGCTGCGGCTGCCCACCGACCACCCCCGCCCGGCCCGCAAGGACTACGCCGGGGACCTGGCCGTCTTCACCCTGGACGCCGAGCTGATGCGCGAGCTGCGCCGGCTCGCGGCCGAGCACTCCGCGACCCTCTTCGTGGTCCTGCTCGCCGGCCTCTACCTGCTGCTGGCCCGCCACAGCGAGCAGGACGACCTGGTCGTCGGCACCCCGACCACCGGGCGCAACCGGCCCGAACTGGAGGGCCTGATCGGCTTCTTCAACAGCACCGTGGCGCTGCGCGCCGACCTCTCCGGCGACCCGTCGGTGGCCGGCTTCCTGCGCCGGGTGCGCACCGTGGTGCTGGAGGCCCTGGAGCACCAGGAGATCCCGTTCGACAAGGTCGTCCAGGCCCTGACGGCGGAGCGCGACCCGGGCCGCAGCCCGCTGTTCGACGTCTTCTTCGTGCACCAGGAGCTGCCGCCGATCCAGCGGATCGAGGGCACCTCCACCGGGTACTTCGACACCGGGCACACCCGTGCCAACCTCTTCGGCGGCCTGCCCGGCGGCACCGCCAAGTTCGACCTCACGCTGATCACCTCCGACCGGGCCGGCGACGACGCGATGACCGCCTGCCTGGAGTTCAGCACCCAGCTGTTCACCGCCGCGACGGCGGCCGCGTTCGCCGCGGAGTACACCGCGCTGCTCGGCGAACTCGTCGCGGCCGACGGCACCGCGCCGCTCGCCGGGCTGTGGGCCCCGGCCCCGGGTGCCGCCCAGGCCCCCGGCGAACCGGCCCCCCGTGGACCGGTCCCCTCCGGACCCGTCCGGCTGGACGTCCCCACCGACCGCCCCCGCCCGGGCAGCCCCGTCGCCGCCGCACGCGCCGCCACCACCCCGGTCGACCAGCCGCTCCGGGAGGCGGTCGAGGCCTTCGGCACCGACCCCGAGCGGGTGCTGCGGGCCGGCTGGCTGGTGCTGCTCTCGTGGATCTCAGGAGAGGACGAGGTGGCGGTCGGCCTGCCCGGCGGCACCCTGCTGAGGGCCGACCTCTCCGACGAACCCGGCTTCGCCGCCCTGGTCGAGCGGACCGCCACCGCCGCGGTGGCCGCCCCCGGAGCCGAACCGACCGTCCGCTCCCGCGGCGACCGCGGCGACGGACGCGACAGCGGTGAGTTCGGAGGTTCGGACCAGGACGGCCCGGACCAGGACGGCCCGGACCAGGACGGCCCGGCCACCCAGGGCCCAGGGCCGGCCGAACTCGACCTGGCCTGGCGGTCCGGGCCGGGCGGCGGCCCGACCGCCCTGACCGTCCACTACGCCCCGGAGCTCTTCGACCCGTCGACCGCCGCCGGCTTCGCCACCGCCCTGCGCGAGCTGCTGCGCGGCCTGCTCGCCGAGCCAGACCGGCCCGTCCACGACGTGGCGGCCGAACACGCCGACCCGGAGCCGGGCCCGGCCCCGGTCGGCACCCGGCCGACCGCGGCCGCACCCCCGCAGACCGACGCCGCCCGGAGGGACGCCCGATGAGCAGCTCCACCCCCACCCCGCTCGACGCCGCCCCGCTCGACGCCGCCCGCCGGGCCGTCCTGCGGGACACCCCCGGCCTGGCCACCGACTGCGTGGCGCGCCTGGTCCGGTTCGAGGGCCGGATCGCACCCGACCGGCTGCGCCGCGCCGTGGCCCGGGCGCTGGCCGAACGCCCGGACCTGCGCGCCGCCCTGCGCACCGACCGCCCCGGCGCCCCGGGCGGGGCCGCGCTGTGCCTCCCGCCCGGCCCGGCCCGCCCGCTCGCGGTCGAACTGCTCGACCTCGACCCGGCGGACCTGGACGGCTGGACCGCCGCCGAACTCAGCCGCCCGCTCGACCTCGCCCGCGGGCCCCTGCTGCGCCACGTGCTGATCCGCCGTCCGGACGGCGGGCTGCTCTGGTTCCAGCGCCACCACCGGCTGCTCGACGACGACGGCGGGCTGGCCGCACTGGTCCGCCGGGCCGCCGAGCTGTACGCCGCGGACGGCGAGGCCGCCCCGCCCCCGGCCGGCGCCCGCCCGGCCGTCCCGGAGCCGGAGGGCGAGCGGCCCGCCGACCGGGCGCACTGGCGGCAGGCCCTGGCCGGGCTGGCCGCCCCCGAGCCCGCGGCCGGCGCCCGCCCGGCCGGGCCGGGCGCACCGCCCGTCGAGCTGCCCTGGCTGCCGGTGGCCGGCCCGGCCGCGCTGGCCCGGGCGGCCCGGGCCGGCGGCGCGGGGCCCGCGGCGGTGCTGCTGGCCGCCGCGGCCGTCCACACGCACCGGCTGACCGGCGCACGGGACCTGCTGCTCGGCCACTGGACGCCCGCGCCGGGCCCCGGCGGCCGCGGTCTGGTCGTCCCGGTGCGGCTCGCCGCCGCCCCCGAACTGTGCTTCACCGACGTCCTGCGGCAGGCCGGCCGGGCGCTGCGGGCGGCCCGCCGGCACGGCCACCGCCCCGACCTCGACCTGCCCTGGAGCCCGTCCTCCGGGTACGGCCTGGTCACCGGGCTCGCCGACGGCGCCGAGCGGGTGGCGTACGGTCCGGAGGCGGTGGCCGTGCTGGCACGGGCCTGGGGCGAGCCGCTGCCCGGCCTGGTGCTGCGCGCCGACCCCGCCCCCGGGCCGGCCGACCCGGACGGCGGGTGGCGGGTCGCCGCCGGCGGCCACGGCGCGGACCCGGCGGCGCACCGCCGGACGGTCCGGCTGCTGGCGCGGCTGGCGGAGCGGCCCGACGCGCCGCTGCACTCCTTCGACCTGGCCGGCGAGGAGGAGCTCGCCCTGCTGCGGAAGGTCAACGCCACCGACCGCGCGGTGCCCGCGGCCACCGTGCCGGCGGCGTTCGCCGCCCGGGCCGCGCGGACCCCGGCCGCCGTCGCGGTGCGCGGCGCGGGCACCGAGCTGGACTACGCGGGCCTGGACGCGTGCTCCGAGCGGATCGCCCGGCACCTGGCCGGACTCGGCATCGGCCGCGAGGACGTCGTCGCGGTGCTGCTGCCGCGCACCCCCGCGTTGGTCGCGGCCGTGCTGGGGGTGCTGAGGGCCGGCGCCGCCTACCTGCCGGTGGACCCGGCCCACCCGCGCGGCCGGGTGGCCTTCCTGCTCGCGGACGCCCGTCCGCGGGCGGTCCTGACCACCGCGGACCTGGCTCCCCTCCTGCCGGAGCCGGAGCCGGAATCGCAGCCGGGGGCGGAGCCGCGGCCGGGGGTGGCCGGCCCCGCCGTCGTCCTGCTCGACGAGGCCGGTGCGCCCACCGGGCCCGCGGCGGCGCAGGCCGACCCCGTCGGCCCGCTGCCCGGCAACGCGGCGTACGTCCTGTACACCTCCGGCTCGACCGGGACGCCCAAGGGCGTGGTGGTCACCCATCGTTCGGTGGCCAACCTCGCGGCCTGGGCGGTGGCGGAGCTCGGCCCCGAGGCCTTCTCCCGGGTGCTCGGCTCGACCCCGCTCTCCTTCGACCTGTCGGTCTTCGAGCTCCTGGTGCCGCTGTTCACCGGCGGCGGCGTCGACCTCGTCGACAGCCTGCTCTCGCTGCTGGAGCGCCCCGACTGGTCCGGGAGCCTGGTCAACACCGTGCCGTCGGTGTACCGGCAGGTCGCCGACGCGGAGTGGGTGCACGAGCGGGCCGCCGTCTACGTCTTCTGCGGGGAGGCGCTGCCCGCCGAGGTGGTCCGCCGGGTGCACGACCGCAACCCGCGGGCCCGGGTGCTCAACCTCTACGGGCCCACCGAGGCCGTGGTGTACGCGACGGCCGCGGCGTGCCCGCCCGGCGCCGAGGGCGAGCCGCCGATCGGCACCCCGATCGGCAACGTGCGCGCCCACGTCCTCGACCCGGTCCTGCGGCCCGCGCCCGTCGGCGCCACCGGTGAGCTCTACCTGGCCGGCGACCACCTGGCCCGCGGCTACGCCCACCGGCCCGGGGCCACCGCCGAGCGCTTCCTGCCCGATCCGTTCGGCCCGCCCGGCGCCCGGATGTACCGCACCGGGGACCTCGCCCGCTGGACCGCCGCCGGGCAGCTGGAGTTCCTCGGCCGCACCGACCAGCAGGTGAAGATCCGCGGCCACCGGATCGAACTCGGCGAGATCGAGGCCCGGTTGACGGCCATGCCGGGCGTCCGGCAGGCGGTGGTGGTCGCCACCGAGGACGGCGAGGGGGACCGCCGGACGACGGCCTTCCTGGTCGCCGGGGAGGGCGGCCCGGCCGACCCGCGGGCCGTCCGGGCGGCGCTCGGCGAGGAGCTGCCCGCAGCGGTGGTGCCGGCCGCGGTGGTCCTCCTGGACGCGCTGCCGACCAACGCCAACGGCAAGACCGACCGGCGGGCGCTCGCCGAGCTGGCCGCCGGGTCGATTGCCCCGTCCTCCGCCGACGTCCCGCCCCACGCAGACGCCCCGTCCTCCGCCGACGTCCCGCCCGCCGACGCCCCGCCCTCCGCCGACGCCCCGCCGGCGGACGCCGGCCCGGACCCGGCCGTCACGGAGCCGTCCGCAGCCGACCCGGTCGCCCCCGCGGCCGCCGCGGACCCTGCCGCGGCGACCCCGGCCCCCGACCCCGGGCAGCACCGCACCCGGCTGCTGCGCGAGCTGTTCGCCGGGGTCCTCGGCCTGCCCGAAGTCGGCCCGGACGACGGCTTCTTCGCCCTCGGCGGGGACAGCATCCGCTCCATCAAGCTGCTCCGCCGGGCCCGCCGGGCCGGCCTCGCCCTCGCGCCGGAGGACGTCTTCGCCCATCCCACCCCGGCCGGGCTCGCGGCGGTCGCCACCCCGGTCGACCCGGCCGGCCCAGCAGCCGGCCGCCCCGGCGGCGGTGAGCTGCTCCCGCTGGACGCCGCCGACCGCGCCTGGCTCGCGGAGCGGTTCCCGGGCCACCGGGAGGTGCTGCCGCTGACCCCGCTCCAGGAACGGCTGCTGTTCAGCGCGCACCACGGCCAGGACGGCGGCGACGCCTTCGTGATGCGGCTGTGGACGGACTTCGCGGGCCGGCTGGACGCGGCCGCGCTGCGCGGGGCCGTCGAGGCGCTCTGCCGCCGCCACCCGAACCTGATGGCCGGGTTCGTCCGGCTGCCCGGCGGGCGCCCGGTCCAGGTCGTCCCGGACCGCCCGGCGCCGTTCACCGAGCTGGACCTCACCGGCCTGAGCCCGGCCGAACGACTCGCCCGGACGGAGCAGGAGGCCGCCCGGGACCGGACCACCCGGTTCGACCCGGCCGACCCGCCGCTGATCCGCTTCACCCTGCTGCGCCTGGCGGCGGACCGGTCCCGGCTGGTCGTCGTCGCGCACCACACGCTCGTCGACGGCTGGTCCAACCAGCTGCTCCTGCCCGAACTGGCCGCGCTCTACCGGGAACGGGCCGTGCCGCCCGACCCGCTGCCGTCGGCCGACCCGGTGCCGCTGCCGGACCCGGTGCCGCTGCGCGACCACCTCGCCTGGCTGGCCGGCCGCGACCACGAGGCCGCCCGCCGGGCGTGGCGCGAGGCCCTGGCCGGGCCGCCCGAGCCCACCCTGCTGACCCCGCCCGGGCCGCCGCCCGCCACCGGGTGGTCGTCCCGCCGCTACCGCGACCTGGGCGAGCGGCGCACCGAGCGCCTCGGCGCCCTCGCGGCCGGACTCGGCGTCACCCTCAACACCGTGCTGCAGGCCGTCTGGGCCCTGCTGCTGGCCGAGCGGACCGGCCGCCCGGACGTGCTGTTCGGGACCATCGTCTCCGGCCGCTCGCCGGAGCTGCCGGGCTCGGAGTCCGTCCTGGGGTTCCTGATCGACACCCTGCCGCTGCGGGTCACCCTGCGGCCCGACGAGTCGCTCTCCGGGCTGCTGGAGCGGGTCCAGCGGGAGCAGGCCCGGCTGATCGCCCACCAGCACCTGGGCATCCCGGAGATCCAGCGGGCCACCGGCCTCGGCGAGCTCTTCGACACCGTCCTGGTGTACGAGAACTTCCCGCAGGCCGGCGACCAGCGCGACGCACTCCCGGGGGTGCGGATCACCGCCTCCGGCAGCGAGACGGCCACCCACTACCCGCTGACCCTGATGGCCATCCCGCGGGGCGGCGCGCTGGAGCTGGACGTCCTGCACCGGGAGGACGTCGTCGACGCCGCGGCCGCCGACGCCCTGCTCGCCCGGGTGCTGGACCTGTTGGACACCCTGGCGGCCGAACCGGACACCGCCGTCGGCGCGCTCGGCCTGGTCGACCCCTGGCCGTCGGCCGCCGCGCCCGCCGCGCTCCCGACGTCCGAGGCGCTCCCGGCGCCCGCCGCGCTCCCGTCCGCCGACGGCCCGCCCGCGGCGCTCCCGTCCCCTGACGGCCCGTCCGCCGCGGAGCCGCCCGCCGACGGCCTGGAGCCGATGCTGGCCCCGCTGCTGCCGCTGCGCTCGACCGGCACCGGCGCGCCGCTGTTCTGCGTGCACCCGGCCGCCGGGATCGGCTGGACGTACGCGGCGCTGCTCGGCCCGCTCGGCGACCGGCCGCTCTACGTCCTGCAGTCCCGGGGCCTCGACGGCCGGGGCCCGCTGCCGACCAGTGTCGAGGAGGTCGCCGCGGACTGCCTGCGGGAGATCCGCGCCGTCCGGCCGCAGGGGCCCTACCACCTGCTCGGCTGGTCCTTCGGCGGACTGGTCGCCCACGCCGTGGCCACCCGGCTGCAGGAGCAGGGCGCTGAGGTGGGCCTGCTCGCCCTCCTCGACAGCTACGTGCTCGCCGACCTGCCCGCGCGCACCGAGGCCGAGGTGCTCCTGGAGCAGGGGCAGGTCCGCAACGCCCTGCTGCGGCTGTCGGGCGTCGACCGGCCGGTCGACGCGCCCGCGCCGACGGCCGAGGAGTTCCTCGCCCTCGCGGCGGAGTCCGACTCGCCGCTCTCGGTCTTCTCCGAGCGCCGCCTGACCGCGCTCGCCGACGTCTACGACAACAACGTCCGGATCGGCCGGGCCTTCCGCCCCGGCCGCTTCCGCGGCGACCTGCTGCTCGTCGAGGCCGTCCCCGAGAGGAGCGGGCCCGTGCAGGAGCCGGAGACCTGGCGGCCCCACCTGGACGGCGGCCGGCTGCTGCGCCACCGCACCGACCACGCCCACCAGGACCTCGGCGGCCCGGCCGCCCTGGCCGACCTCGCCCCGGCGCTGCTCGCCCGCCTCGCCGACCCGCAGGAGCCGCAGGAGCCGTACGAGCCGCAGGAGCCGTACGAGCCGCACGAGCCGGGCGGGCCGCACGGCCCGGAGAGGAGCTGACGCATGTCGCCGCAGCGCTGGCCGCTGACCGCACCGCAGTCGGGCATCTGGTTCGGTCACCAGGCCGACCCCACCGGCCGGCGGTTCACCGCCGCCCAGTACGTCCGGATCCACGGCGCCGTCGACGAGGACGTCTTCGAACGCGCGCTGCACACCGTGCTGGCCGGCAGCGAGAGCCTGCGGGTGCGCTTCGAACCGACCGCCGAGGGCGCCGTCCAGGTCCTCGACGACACCGGGCACCCGCTGCACCGGCTGGACCTGCGCCACCACGCCGACCCGGCCGCCGCCGCCCGGGAGTTCGTCACCGCCGGGCTCGCCCACGCCTACGACCTGACCGCCGGCCCGCCCGCCGACCACTTCCTGCTGCGCACCGGCGAGGCGGAGTACCTCTGGTACGTCCGGATGCACCACATCCTGTGCGACGGGACGGGCTCGGCCGGGCTGATGCGCCGGGTGGCGGCCGAGTACACGGCGCTGCGCGCGGGCGGGCCCGGCTCCACCGGCCTCCACGACCCGCTGTCGGCGCTGCTGGACGACGACGCCGCCTACCGGGCCTCGGACCGGTTCCGCACCGACGCCGGGTTCTGGGCGGCCGAGCTGGCCGGGCTCGGCGACCCGCCCCGGCTGGCCGGCGGGCGCACCCGCCGCACCGGCGCCGGGCCGCAGCCGCCGGTCGCCGTCCGCACGGAGCTGTCCGCGCCGCGCTGGGCCGCCCTCCGGGAGCGGGCCGGCGCGGGCTGGACCACGCTGTTCCCGGCCGCGCTGGCGCTCGCCCTGCACGCCGACACCGGCGAGCGCACGGCCGTGCTCGGGCTCGGCGTCCGCGGCCGGGACGCCGCGCTGGCCCGCAAGGCCCTCGGCATGACCGCCAACGTCGTCCCGCTGCGGCTCGCCGTGGACCCGGCCGCCACCGCCGGGGAGCTGGTCGCGGCCACCGCGGACCGGGTCCGCGCGGCGCTGCGCCGCCAGCGCTACCGCTTCGAGGACATGCTCCGCGACACCGCCGCCGCCCGCGGTGACCGGCCGCTGGTCGGCCCCACCCTGAACCTGCTGCCGCTCGACCTCGGCCTGCGCTTCGACGGCGTCCCGGCCACCGTGCACGAGGTCTCGCCGGGCCTGCCGGAGGACTTCGCCCTCGGCGTCTACGACCACGGCGGGGACACCCTGCCGGTGTTCGCCGACGCCGTCGGCGACTACCCCGAGGAGACCGTCCGGGCCCACCTGGACCGGGTGCTCGACCTGGTGACGGCGCTGGCCGCGGCGCCCGAGGGGCTCCCCGTCGGCCGGCTGCGCACCGGCGACGGGCCCGGCCCCGCGCCGGTGCCGGTCCGCGGGGGCGCGGAGCCGGACACCCTGGTGTCGCTGTTCGAGGCGCAGGCCGCGGCCCGCCCGGACGCGCCCGCCGTGACGATGGGCGGCACCGTCCTGAGCTACCGCGAACTCGACCTGCGGGCCACCGGGTTGGCCCGCCGCCTGGCGGCCCGCGGGGTGCGCCGCGGCGACCTGGTCGGCGTCGCCCTGCACCGCTCGCCCGACCTGGTGGTCGCCCTGCTCGGCGTCCAGAAGGCCGGCGCCGGCTACCTGCCGCTGGACCCGGACTACCCGGCCGGGCGGCTGCGCGCCACCGTCGAGGACGCCGCGCCCCGGCTGGTGGTCACCGACGAGGCGGCCCGCGCCGCGCTGCCGGACGGCCTGCCGCTGCTCTCCCTCGACGCCGCGCCGGGGGAGCGTGACGACGCGGCGGCCCCCGCCGCGCCGGTGACGCCCGAGCGCCCCCGCCCGGACACCGTCGCGTACGTCATCCACACCTCCGGTTCCACCGGGGCGCCGAAGGGCGTCCTGGTCACCCACCGCAACGTCGTCCGGCTGTTCACCGCCACCGCCGACCGGTTCGGCTTCGGACCGGACGACACCTGGACGCTGTTCCACTCCTACGCCTTCGACTTCTCGGTCTGGGAACTGTGGGGCGCCCTGCTGCACGGCGGCCGACTGGTCGTCGTCCCCCGGGACACCGCCCGCTCGCCGGAGGACCTGCTGGCGCTGCTGGCCGCCGAGCGGGTCACCGTGCTCAACCAGACCCCCTCCGCGTTCACCCAGCTGGCCGCCGCCGACGCGGCCCGCCCCGGCACCCCGCTGGCCCTGCGCCACGTGGTCTTCGGCGGTGAGCAGCTCGAACCCTGGCGGCTCGCCGACTGGTACCTGCGCCACCCCCAGGACGCGCCCCGGCTGGTCAACATGTACGGCATCACCGAGACCACGGTGCACGTCACCGCGGGCGACCTCGACGCCGCCGCCACCGCCTCCGGCGCCGCCACCATCGGCCACCCGCTGCCCGACCTCGCCGTCCGCCTGCTGGACGCCGCGCTGCGCCCGGTGCCCGACGGACTGCCCGGCGAGCTGTACGTGGCCGGCCCCGGCCTGGCCCGCGGCTACCTCGGCCGCCCGGGGCTGACCGCGGCCCGCTTCGTCGCCGACCCCTTCGGCCCGCCCGGCGCCCTGATGTACCGCAGCGGGGACCGCGCGCGCCGCCGCCCCGACGGCGAACTGGAGCACCTCGGCCGCACCGACCGGCAGGTCAAGGTGCGCGGCTACCGGATCGAGCCCGGCGAGGTCGAGGCCGCGCTGACCGCACTGCCCGGCATCACCGGCGCCGCCGTGCTGGCCGTCGAACGCGAGCCCGGCCGGAGGAGCCTGACGGCCTACCTGCTCGGCGACCGGCAGGCCGTCCGGGCCGCCGCCGCCGACGCGCACCGGGTGCTCCCGGAGCACCTGGTGCCCGCCGCCTTCCATGCCGTCGACGCCTTCCCGCTGACCGCCAACGGCAAGCTCGACGAGCACCGGCTGCGCGCGCTGGCCGGCGCCCCGGCGCTCGGCGGCCGGGCGCCGCACGGGGAGCGGGAGCACCTGTTGCACCGGCTGTTCGGCGAGGTCCTCGGCGTCGCCGGGTTCGGTGCGGACGAGAGCTTCTTCGCGCTGGGCGGCGACTCGCTGGCCGCCAACCGGCTGGTCGTCCGCGCCCGCGCCGAACTCGCCGGGGCCATCGGCATCCGGGACGTCTTCGCGGCGCCCACGGTGGCCGCCCTGGCGGCCCGGACCGGCGCCCGCCACGAGGCTCCGGTGCCCGCCCCGCCGCGCCCGGGGGCCGGCCCCCGGCCGGAGTCCGTCCCGCTCTCGCACGCCCAGCGCGGGCTCTGGGTCCTGCACCGGCTCGGCGGGCAGGGCTCCACCTACCACGTCCCGCTGGCCACCCGGCTGACCGGCCCGCTCGACCCGCGGGCGCTGCGGGCCGCCGCGGCCGACGTCCAGCGGCGGCACGAGAGCCTGCGGACCGTCTTCCCGGCCGTCGACGGCACACCCCGCCAGGTGGTGCTGACCGACCCGCCCGTGCCGTTCACCGTCCGGCACCCCGGACCGGCCGGGCTGGCGGCGGCGGTGGACGAGGAACTGCACCGCCCCTTCGACCTCGCGCACCAGCCGCCCTGGCGGCTGGCCGTCCTCACCACCGGGCCCGGCACCCACCTGCTGCTGGTCGTGCTGCACCACATCGCCGCCGACGAGCAGTCGCTGCGCCCGCTGACCCGGGACCTCGCCGCCGGCTACGCGGCGCGGTGCCGCGGCCGGGCCCCCGAGTGGCCCGAACCGCCGCTCCAGTACGCCGACTTCACGCTGTGGCAGGGCCGAGCCCTGGGGGCGCCGGACGACCCGGACAGCCCGCTGTCGGCCGAACTCGCCCACTGGCGCGCGGCGCTGCAGGGCGCGCCGGAGCGCACCGCGCTGCCGGCCGACCACCGGCCGGCGGGCGGCACGGCCCTGCGCGGGGCCGCCACCGGCTTCCGCTGGAACGCCGAACTGGTCAATGCTGCGAGGGAGTTGGCGGCGCAGCGCGGCGCCACCCTGTTCATGGTGTTGCACGCCGCCGTCGCCTGCCTGCTCACCCGCTCCGGCGCGGGCACCGACCTGGTGCTCGGGACGGTCACCGCGGGCCGCGCCGATCCGGCGCTGGACGAGGTGGTCGGCCACTTCGCCCAGTCGCTGGCGCTGCGCACCGACCTGTCGGGCCGGCCGGGCTTCGCCGAGGTGGTCGACCGGGTCCGGCAGGCCGACCTCACCGCCTTCGCCCACGACACGGCGCCCTTCGACCGGGTCGTGGACGCGCTCGCGCCGGGCCGCGAACTCGGCCGCCACCCGCTGTTCCAGGTGATGGTCACCCTGCACGCCGGCCGCCCGCCGGCCCTCGCGCTGCCCGGCCTGACCGCCGAGCCGTACGAACTCCACCGGGTGATGGCCAAGTTCCCGCTGCTCTTCGACTTCACCGAGCAGCCGGACGGCACCCTGGACGGCACCCTGGAGTACAGCACCGACCACTTCCGCCCGCGGACGGCCGAACGCCTCGCGGGGGTGCTCGGCCGGCTGCTCGCCGCGGCCCTGGCCGACCCGACGGCCCCGGTGGACACGCTCGCCCCGGTGGACACGCCTGCCCTGGCGGACGGCCCGGACCGGCCGGACGCCGTGGCCCTGCCCGCCGTCCCGGCGCCTGCGGCCGGCCCCGGCCCCGGCGCCGACCCCGCCGCCGGGCCGGCCGAGGACCAGCTGCGGACCCTGTTCGGCACCGTGCTCGGCCGAGCCCGGCCCGGGCCGTCGGAGGGCTTCTTCCGGCTCGGCGGCGACAGCATCCTGGCGATCCGACTGGCCACCCGGGCCCGGGCCGCCGGGCTGCCGATCACGCCCAAGGACGTGTTCACCCACCAGACCCCGCGCGCCCTCGCCGCCCTGGCCGGAGCCCCGGCCCCCGCCCCGGTGCCACGGCCGGCCGCCCCGGCCGAACCGGGCGCCGTGCTGCCGGCCACCCCGATCGCGCACTGGCTGGCCTCCCGCGGCGGCCCGATCGAGGGCTCCGCCCAGTCGGTGCTGGTCGAGCTGCCGCCCGGGGCCACCGAGAACACCCTGCGCGCCGCCCTGCAACAGCTCGTCGACCACCACGACGCCCTGCGGACGCGGCTCACCGGAGGCCCCGGCGAGCCGCTGGACTTCGAGGTCCGCCCGGTGGGCGGCGTCCCGGCGGGCCCGCTGCTGCACCGGGTCGACCTGGCCCGCGAGGGCCTGGCGGACGCCGGCCCGCTGCTCGGGCCCGGTGGGGAGCCGGTGCCGGCGCTGGCGGCGCTGGTCGAGGAGCAGCGGCGCGACGCCCGCCGCCGGCTCGACCCCCGCCGGGGCGAGCTGCTCCGGGCCGTCCGGTTCGACGGCCCGGCCGGCGGACTGCTGCTGATGGTCGTCCACCACCTCGCCGTCGACGGCGTCTCCTGGCGGATCCTGCTCGACGACCTCGCCCTCGCCCACGAGGCCGCCGCGGCCGGCCGCCAGGCCGAGCTCGCCGCCGTCCCGGTGACGGCGGCCCAGTGGGCCCGCGCCCTGCGGTCGGCCGCGGCCGACCCGGCGGTGGCCGGCGACCACGCCCACTGGCACCGCCTGCTGACCACCGGCACCGGCGGCCTCGGCACCCGACCGCTGGACCGGGCCCGGGACACCGCGGCCCGCGCCGAGTCCCTGCGCACCACGCTGCCGAGCGGCCCGACCGCGGCCCTGCTGACGGAGCTGCCGGAGCGGCTCGGTGCCGCCGTCCCGGAGATCCTGCTCGGGGCGCTCGCCCTGGCCCTGGACGGCTGGCCCGCCCGCACCGGCGACGGACCGCTCCTGGTCGACGTCGAGGGCCACGGGCGCGATCCGGAACCGGCCCCCCTGGACGGCCTGGACCTCTCCCGGACGCTCGGCTGGTTCACGGTGATCCACCCCGTCCTGCTGGACGCCGGTGCCGCTTCCGCCGAACCCGCCGCCGACGAGGCCGCCGGTGCCGGGTCCGCCGAACCCGCCGCCGACGAGGCCGCCGGTGCCGCCGAGGCCCGTGCCGTCACCGCCGCCCGGGACGCGCTGCGGGCCACCCCGCACCGCGGCCTGACGTACGGTCTGCTCCGGCAGGCCGGCCGGCTGCCCGAGCGCACGGCGCCGATCGCCTTCAACTACCTGGGCCGGTTCGACACCGACCGGCGCGGGCCCTGGCGGCCGCTGCCCGGCACCCTGCGGGGCGAGGCCGACCCGGCCCTCGCGCTCTCGCACGTCCTCGCGGTGGACGCCTTCGTGGAGGCGGGCCCGGACGGGTCGCGGCTGCGGGTCGAGTGGGCCTGGCCGGCGGGCGTGCTGGACGCCGCCGCCGTGGGCGGCCTCGCGGCCCGCTGGGAGCGCGCGCTGACCGCCCTGACCACCACCGTCGCGGCGGCCCCCGTCGAAGCCGTCCCCGCCGCACTCGCCGGCGGTCCCGCTCGCGAGCCCGCCGCGGCCGCGGCCGCCCCCCCGCCCCCCCCCCCCCCCCCCCCCCCCCCCCCGGCCCCCCCGGGGGCGGGCCCGCCCCCGCCCCCCCCCCCCCGGCGCCCCCCCCCCCGGGGCGCCGGGCGCCCGCCGCCCGGGGGGCCGCCGCCCCGCCCGCCACCGCCGCGGACGCCGAGGCCCTGCCCGCCACCCCGCTGCAGAGCGGCCTGCTCTTCCACTCCCGCTACGCCGTCCGCGACGGCCGCCCCGACCCGTACCTCGTCCAGCTCGCCCTCGACCTCACCGGGCCGCTCGACCCGCAGCGGCTGCGCGAGGCCGCCCACCGGCTGCTCCGCCGGCACCCGCACCTCGCCGCCGCCTTCACCGCCGACGGGGACGGCCCACCGCGGCAGGTCGTGCCCGCCGCCCCGGCGCCGCCGCCCTGGCGCACCCTGGACCTCACCGGGCGGCCGGCGGGGGAGCGGGCCGAGGCGGCCCGGCGGCACGCGGCGGAGGACCTGCGGCCGTTCACGCCGGACGCACCGCCGCCGGGGCCCGCCCTGGTCCGCTTCACGCTGCTCCGGCTGGCGGCCGACCGCTGGCGGCTGGTCTTCACCCACCACCACCTGCTGCTGGACGGCTGGTCGGTGCCGATCGTGCTGGGCGAGCTGTTCACCCTGCACCAGGGCGGTGAGCTGCCCCCGCCGCCCGCCTACCGCGGCTACCTCGACTGGCTGGCCGCCCGCGACACGGTGGCGGCCCGGGCCGCCTGGCGCACCGCCCTGGCCGGCGCCGAACCCACCCGGGTCGGTCGCGCCGGGGCGGCGGACCCGGCCGGAGCCCCGTCCACGACCGTCTTCACCCTCGCCCCGGAGCTGGCCGCCGGGCTGCGGGCGCGGGCCGCCGACTGGGAGGTCACCCTCGGCTCCCTGGTCTCGACGGCCTGGGCCCTCGTGCTGTCCCACCTCACCGGCCGGGACGACGTCCTCTTCGGCACCACCGTCGCCCAGCGCCCGGCCGAACTGCCCGGCGCGGAGCGGCTGGTCGGCCTGCTGATCAACACCGTCCCGGTGCGGGCCAGGCTGCACCCCGGCGAGCCGCTGCCCGGGCTCGCCGCCCGGCTCCAGCGCGAGCGCACCGCGCTGCTGGACCACGAGCACCTGGGGCTCGCCGAGATCGAGGAGGCGGTCGGGGCCGGCCGGCTGTTCGACAGCTCGCTGGTCTTCGAGAACTACCCGCTGGACGAGGAGGGGGCCCGCGAGCCCGCGCCGGGACTGCGGATCGACCGGGTCGAGCCGTCCGACGGCACCCACTACCCGCTGTCGCTGGTGGTGCTCCCGCGCCGGGGCGGCCTCGACGTCCGGCTCCAGCTGCGCCCCGCCGAACTGGACGGGCACATCGACGCGGACCGGGTCCGGGGCCTGTTCACCGCCGCCTGCGCCGTCCTGGCCGGCCCGGGGGCCGGGGCGCTCACCGCCGGCCGGGTCGACCTGCTGTCGCCGGTGCAGCGGGCCGGCCTGCGGGCCTGGGGCACCGGCCCGGCGGCCGCCGCCGAACCGCCGTCGATCGGTGCGCGGTTCGAGCGGCTGGCGGCCGAGCACCCGGACCGGGTGGCCCTGCGGTACGGCGGCGCCGCCGGTGCGCCCGGCACCACCACGTACGGCGCGCTCAACGCCGCGGCCAACCGCCTGGCCCACCACCTGGCCGGGCTCGGCGTCCGGGCCGGGACGCGGGTCGCCCTGCGGGTGCCGCGCTCCCCGGAGGTGCCGGTGGCGGTGCTGGCGCTGGCCAAGCTCGGCGCGGTCTGCGTCCCGCTGCACCAGGGGTTCCCGGCCGCCCGGGCGCGCGAGCTCGCCGCCGGGGCGGGCACCGCGCTCCTGCTGGACGCCGACGGGCTGGCGCGGGCCCGCAGCTCCGGCGCGAGCACCGCGAACCCCGGGACGACGGTGCCGCCGGACGCCGTAGCCCAGCTGCTGCACACCTCGGGCTCGACCGGTCTGCCGAAGGGCGTCGCCGTCACCCACCGCGCCGTCCTGGCGCTGGCCGACGACCCGCTCTGGCACGGGCCGGACCACGACCGGGTGCTGTTCCACTCGCCGCACGCCTGGGACGCCGTGGTCTACGAGCTGTTCGCACCGCTGCTGACCGGCCGCCAGGTCGTGGTGGCCCCGGCCGGCGAGCTGGCCCCGGCGGACTACGCGCGAGTGGTCGAGCAGGGCGGCGTCACCGCGGCCTGGCTCACCGCCGGCCTGTTCGACCTGCTCACCGAGCAGATCCCGGCCGCCCTCGCCCGGCTGCGGCTGATCTGCACCGGCGGCGACGTCGTCCCCCCGGCGGCGCTCGCCCGGGCCCGCCGGGCCGCCCCCGGTCAGCGGCTGCTCGACCTGTACGGCCCGGTGGAGAGCACCACCTTCGCGCTGGGCCACGAGCTCCCGCCCGGCCCGGTCCGCGAGGACCAGGCCGTCCCCGTCGGGCGCCCGCTCGCCGGGACGCGGGTGCTGCTGCTGGACAACGCCCTGCGCACCGTGCCGCCCGGCGTCCCCGGCGAGGTCTACCTGGCCGGGGCGGGCCTGGCCGAGGGCTACCACGGCGCGCCGGCGCGCACCGCCGAACGCTTCGTCGCGGACCCGTACGGCCCGCCGGGCGGCCGGCTGTACCGCACCGGCGACCTCGGCCGCTGGGACGCCGCCGGCCTGCTGCACTTCCTCGGGCGCGCCGACCGGCAGCTGAAGATCAACGGTTTCCGGATCGAACCGGGCGAGATCGAGGCCGCGCTGTGCGCCGAGCCCGGGATCACCGCCGCCCGGGTGGTGCCGCACGGCAGCGGTCCGGCCGGGCGCTCCCTGGTCGGCTACCTGGTCGCCGACCGGCCGGTGGCCGTCGCCGAGCTGCGCCGCCGGCTCGCCGACCGGCTGCCGCGCCACCTGGTGCCGGCCGTGCTGGTCCCGGTGGAGAGGCTGCCGCTGGACCCGAACGGCAAGGTCGACGCGGCCGCGCTCCCGGCGCCGCCGCGCCCGGCCGCAGAGCCGGCCCGCACGCCCCGCCGGGAGGTCCTGGCGGCCCTGTTCGCGGAGGTGCTGGACGCCCCGGCCGTCGCCGCGGAGGACGACTTCTTCGCCCTCGGCGGCAACTCGATCGTCGCGATGCGGCTGACCGGCCGGATCCGGGCCGTCCTCGGCGTCGACCTGCCGCTGCGCGAGCTGTTCGACGCGCCCACGGTGGCCGCGCTGGACCGCCGGCTCGACCGGGCCGCCCGCCCGGCCGCCGCCGCACCGGGCCCGCCCGATCCGGCGGACCGGCCCGCCCGGCTGCCGCTCGCCCCCGCCCAACTGCGGCTGTGGACGGCCGGCTACCTGGGCGAGCACCGCCCGGACCACCTCACCGCGCTGGCCCTCGACCTCACCGGGGAGCTGGACGCCGCCGCGCTGACGGCCGCGCTCGGCGACGTGGTGGCCCGGCACGAGGCGCTGCGCACCGTCCTGCCGTACGGCCCGGACGGCCCGGAGCAGCGCGTCCTCGACCCGGCGCAGGCCCCGGCCGCGCCGCAGCGCGAGGACGTCCCGCCCGAGCTGCTGGACGAGCGGATCGCCGCCGGACTCGACCGCGGCTTCGACCTGTTGACGGAGCCGCCGCTGCGCACCGCACTGCTGCGCAGCGGCCCGGACCGGCACACCCTGCTGCTGGTGCTGCACCACGCGGCGGTGGACGGGCACGGCCTCCGACCGTTGCTGGCCGACCTGCGGTCCGCCTACCGGGCCCGGGCGGGCGGCCGGGCCCCGGCGTGGCCGGCCCCGGCCGTCCAGTTCGCGGACTGCGCCCTGTGGCTGCGCGGGCGGCTCGGCGAGGAGTCCCGGCCGGACGGTCCGGCCGCCCGCCAGGAGGCCCACTGGCGGGCCGAGTTGGCGGCCCTGCCGCCGTGGCGGGGGCTGCCGGAGGCGACCGGGGTGCCGGGCGCCGCGCCGGGTGAGGCCGGCACCGTGCGGTTCGCCCTCGACGCGGCGGCGCACCGGCGGCTGGCCGCGGCCGCCCGGGCCTGCTCGGCCGGCACCGGGATGCTGTTGCAGGCGGCGTTCGCCGCCGCGCTGGGCGACCTGGGCGCCGGTCGCGACCTGGCGCTCGGCGTGCCGCTGGCCGGCCGGGACGACGAGGCGCTGGACGGCGTGGTCGGCTGCCTGGTGAACACCGTGGTGCTGCGGGTCGACCTGTCCGGCGCCCCGGACGCCCGCACCCTGGTCGGCCGGGTGCGGGAACGGCTGCTGGCCGCGCACGCCAACCAGGACCTGCCGTTCGACCGGGTGGTGGAGCTGCTCAACCCGCCCCGGGAGGCCGGCCGCCAGCCGCTGTTCGGGGTGGCGCTCTCCCATCTGGTGCGGCCCGCCCCGACCGGTGCGGACGTGCGCTGGACGGACGCCCTGACGGCCGTCGAGCGGCCCGTCCCGGCCACCCGCACCGCCGTCGACCTGCTGCTCCAGCTGGTGGAGCGGCGTGCCGCGGACGGCTCGCCGGACGGGCTGGAGTGCACCCTGGTGCACGCGCTGGAGCGCTGCGACGGCCCGTCCGCCGGTCGGGTGGCGGCCGCCTTCCGGCGGCGGGTCGCCGCGTTCTGCGACGCGTTGAACGGCCCCGACGCGTCGAACGGCCCCGACGAGCCGCGCCGCCCCGACGAGCCCCGCGGCCCCGACGAGCCGCGCCGCCCCGGCCGGTCGGGCGACGCCGCCGGTCCGCGAGTTTCCCACCACCACTGAGACGAGGTCCCGATGAGCAGCACCAACCCCTTCGACGACGAGCAGGGCGCCTTCCTGGTCCTGGTGAACGAGGAGAACCAGCACGCGCTCTGGCCCGCCTTCGTCGAGGTGCCCGCCGGCTGGCGGAGCGTGTTCGGCGAGGAGACCAGGCAGGCCTGCCTGGACTACGTCGAGAAGCACTGGACCGACCTGCGCCCGCGCAGCCTGGCCGAGGCGATGGACGCCCGCGTCGACTGAGCCCGGCCGACCGGTTCCATCAGGGCTGTTCCGCCCTGGCTTAAGGATCTTCCGCCCCCTGAACGGGAACTGACAGCATGTCAGAGACGGGCGCGGGGCCGGCCCGTAGCGACGCGGTGCGGTGCGCCCGGGTTCCCCCACACCCGGCCGCGCCGCCCGCGGACCGGCCCCGGAGCCCCGCAGGCACCCGATCGCCGCCCGTCCGGGCCGAGCGAGCCCCGCCGCCCGACCTCCCGATCCCTCACAAGGAGTCACCGATGACCGCCGCCACACCGCGGGCCGAGCGCACCGCCCGCCCCCGGCACTACCTGATGTGCCGCCCCACCCACTTCGAGGTCAGCTACGCGATCAACCCGTGGATGGACCCGGCGAAGCCCGTCGACACCGGGCTCGCCGTCGCGCAGTGGGAGCGGCTGCACGCCCTCTACCGGGAGTTCGGCCACCGGGTGGAGCTGATCGACCCGATCCCCGGTCTGCCGGACATGGTGTACGCCGCCAACGGCGCCACCGTGGTGGACGGCAAGGTGCTCGGCGCGCGCTTCCGCAACGCGGAGCGGGCCGCCGAGGGCCCGGCCTACCTGGAGTGGTTCCGCTCGCACGGCTACGCCGACCGGCACGACCCGCAGCACGTCAACGAGGGCGAGGGCGACTTCCTGGTCACCGCCTCGTACGTGCTCGCCGGCCGGGGCTTCCGCAGCACGCCGGCGGGCCACGAGGAGGCGCAGGAGTTCTTCGGCCGCCCGGTGATCGGCCTGCAGCTGGTCGACCCGCGCTACTACCACCTGGACACCGCGCTGGCCGTCCTGGACGGCGACGAGGTGATGTACCACCCGGACGCCTTCTCCTCGGGCAGCCGGGCGGTGCTGCGCCGCCTCTTCCCGGACGCGGTGCTCGCCGACGCCGACGACGCGGCCGTGTTCGGCCTCAACGCGGTGAGCGACGGCCGGCACGTGTTCCTGCCGGAGGCGGCCACCGGCCTCGCCGTCAAGCTGCGCGAGCGCGGCTTCGAGCCGATCGGCGTCGACCTGTCGGAGCTGCTCAAGGGCGGCGGCAGCGTCAAGTGCTGCACGTTGGAGCTGCGTCACCGCGACTGACCGGCCGTCCGCCCCGGGGCCCTCGGCGGCCCCGGGGCGGACGTGCGCCCGGGCCCGGCGCCCACGAGGCACGCCGCACCCGCGCACCCCGTACGCCCGGCCCGCGCCGCGCACCCGGCCGGGGCGGGCACGATGACGCCGACGGCCCGCCCGGCCGGTAGCGCTCAGCCGGCCCGCGGCGCGCCCGGCCGGGAGCCCTCGACCCAGCGCTTCAACAGCGCCGCCGCCGCGCCCGAGTCGACCGCCTCGGCGGCCCGGGGCAGCACCGCGGCCAGCCGCTCGGACACCGGCCGCCGCGACGGCTCCAGCGCGGCCAGGCCGGCCGCCGCGGAGAGCAGGACGGCGTCGCGCACCGGCCCGCGCGCGCCGTCCAGGACGGCCCGCACCACCTCCGCGTTGTGGGCCGCGTCGCCCCCGCGCAGCGCGTCCGGAGCCGCGGTGGGGATGCCGAGCCCGCGCGGGTCGAGCCGCTCCTCGACGACCTCCCCGCCGGTCGCCGACCAGACCGTCGAGGTGGTGGCGACGGACAGCTCGTCGAGGCCGTCGTCACCCCGGAAGACCAGCGCGTCGACGCCCTGGCGGGCGAACACGGCGGCGATCAGCGGGCCCAGCCGCGGGTCGGCGACGCCGACCGCCATCGCCGTCGGCGAGGCCGGGTTGGTCAGCGGGCCCAGCGCGTTGAACGCCGTCGGCACGCCCAACTCGCGCCGGGCGACGGCCGCGTGGCGGAAGGCGGGGTGGAAGGCCGGGGCGAAGCAGAAGCCGATGCCGACCTCGCGCACCGAGCGGGCCACCTCCTGCGCCGACAGCTCCAGGGCGATGCCGAGCCGCTCCAGGACGTCGGCCGAGCCGGAGGCCGAGGAGGCCGAGCGGTTGCCGTGCTTGACCACCCGGGCGCCGGCCGCGGCCGCCACGATCGCGGCCATGGTGGAGACGTTGACGGTCTTCGCGCCGTCCCCGCCGGTGCCGACGATGTCCAGCGTCGGCCCGGGCACGTCCACCCGCACGGTGTGCTCGCGGGCGGACCGGACCAGCCCGTCGACCTCCTCGGCGGTCTCGCCCTTGGCCCGCAGCGCCACCAGGAAGCCGGCCAGCTGCGCCGGGGCCGCCTCGCCGCGCATCACCCGGTCCATCGCCCAGCCGGTGTCGGCGGCGCTCAGGTCCGTTCCGGCGATCAGTGCCGCGAGCAGCCGCGGCCAGTCTCGCGTGTCAGAATTCCCAGTCACGGGGCACCCGTTTCCGCTCGTCGTTTCCCGGTGGCGCGGTCAGCGGCCGACGCCGGCCGCGAGGAAGTTCTCCAGCAGTTGCATCCCGCCGGTGGTGGTGATGCTCTCGGGGTGGAACTGCACCGACTCGATCGGCAGGCTGCGGTGGCGCATGCCCATGACGTAGCCGTCGTCGTCGGCGGTGGCGGTGAGTTCCAGCTCCTCGGGCAGCGGCGAGGTGACGATCAGCGAGTGGTACCTGGTCGCGGTCAGGCTGTTGCCGAGGCCCGCGAACAGGCCGCGCCCGTCGTGGGTGACGGTGCTGGTGCGGCCGTGCATCAGCCGGTCGGCGACCTCGACCCGGCCGCCGAAGGCCAGCCCGATCGCCTGGTGGCCCAGGCAGACGCCGAGCAGCGGCACCCGCCCGGCGAAGCGGTGGACCAGCTCGACGTGCCCGGAGGCCGCCGGGTGGCCGGGGCCGGGGCCGAGCACGACCGCGTCCGGCCCGGAGGCCGCCAGCTGCTCCGGGGTGCGGGTGTGCGAGCGGACCACCTCGGTGTCCGCGCCGAGCGCCCGCAGGTACTGGTCGATGATGTGGACGAAGCTGTCCCGCGCGTCCACCAGCAGAACCTTCACGCCGTCAACTCCTCACCCGTCAGGGCCCAGTAGGCGGCGCCCAGTTTCGCCAGCGTCTCGTTCCACTCGCCCTCGGGCGTGGAGTCGGCGACGATCCCCGCCGAGCTCTGCACGGAGTACACCGCCCCGTCGTGCGCGATCGTCCGGATGCACAGCGCCAGTTCGCTCCAGCCGCCGACGTCGATCAGGCCGACGGCGCCCGCGTAGGCCCCGCGCGGCTCCCGCTCGATCTCGTGGATGATCTCCATGGCGCGCAGCTTCGGCGCGCCGGTCATGGTCCCGGCCGGGAAGGTCGCGCACAGCGACCGCCAGACGTCGGCGTCCTCCTCCAGCTCGGCGCTGACCGTCGACACCAGGTGGAAGACGTGCGAGAAGGTCTCCACCACCATCAGGTCGTCGGCGGCCAGGGTGTGCGGGCGGCAGACCCGGCTGATGTCGTTGCGCGAGAGGTCGACCAGCATCACGTGCTCGGCCTGCTCCTTGGGGCTGGCGAGCAGCGCCTTGATCCGCCGCTCGTTCTCCTCCTCGTCCGCGTCGCGGCGGGTGGTGCCGGCGATCGGGCGCATCACGATCCGGCCGTCCTCGATCCGGAACAGCAGCTCGGGGCTGGCCCCGATCAGCGTGCCCCCGCCGTTCGGCAGCAGGTACATGTGCGGGGAGGGGTTGCGCGAGCGCAGCCGCCGGTAGACCTCGACCGGGGTGAGCGCGGTGCGCACGTCGATCCGGTGGCCGACCTGGATCTGGTAGATGTCGCCGACCCGGATGTGCTCCAGGCAGCGCTCGACCCAGCCGTGGAAGGTGTCGCGGTCCACGCTGTCCTGCACCGACCGCGGGCGGACGGCGGGCGGGCACGCGGCCGGCGGGTCCTGCCAGGCGGCCTCCCGGGCGGCGCCCGGGACGTCGTACCGGCCCTGCCCGTCGAAGGCCGGGCAGTCCGCGCTCAGCAGCACCGGCGGTCCGGCCGGGTCGTAGCGGACGGCGTCGCGGAAGAGCGTCAGCACGGCGTCCGGGCGGGCCGGCGGCTGTGCCCGCGGCGGCAGGTCCTCCATGTGCCAGGCGGCGTCGTAGCCGAACCGGGCGAGGAAGCCGAAGTGGAAGCGGTCGCCGGGCAGTTCCCGGTCCGGGGCGAACAGGGCCTGCGCGCGCCGCAGGAACTCCCAGGTCCTGGCCGGGTCGTCGGCCGCCAGCCGGCCGGGGGCGCCGGCGGCGGGGGCGAGGCCCGCGGCCAGGGCGGCCGCCCGCAGGCCCGCGGCGAGCTTCGCCGCGCCGTCGATCTCCAGGTGGGAGCCGTACAGCCGGATCTCGGCGAGCCGGCCGCAGCCGACGACGGCCGGTCCGCCCGGCCGCCCGGACTCGGTGAGGCTCTCCAGCAGGTAGACCTCGTCCTGACCGTGCCGCCGGCTCAGCCGGGTGTACAGCTCCAGCGGGTCGTGCGACGGCAGCGGCACGGAGCCGAGCCGGACGGCGAACGGAGGGTGCGATGGCGCGTCTGGCATCGGAATCCTCATCGTGAAAGGCCGGCTGGGTACGGCCGGTGGACGAATGGTCTCCAGTCAATCCGTTGTTCCGGGAAGGCGGTCAGACCAGTTCTCCGGTGCGGAGGCAGGCCAATTCGTCGACGCTTGACCTTCTTTCCGCGGCCGGGCTGCAATGAGCGGGCCAGCGATTTCCGTTCCCATCCGAGGGCCGTGATGAATCGAATTCCGCAGACCGGAGCACGTGCCGCCTGGCGTTCCCTCCCGGCGGCCCAGCAACCGCAGTGGCCGGACCGGGCGGCGCTGCGCGAGGTGGTCGCCGACCTGACGGCCGCCCCGCCCCTGGTCCTCGCCGAGGAGTGCGACCGGCTGACCGACCGGATGGCCGCCGTCGCCCGCGGCGAGGCCTTCGTCCTGCAGGGCGGCGACTGCGCCGAGACCTTCGCGGGCCTCACCGCCGACGCGGTCACCGCGAAGCTGCGCACCCTGCTGCAGATGGCCGTGGTGCTGACCTACGCGGGCGGCGTCCCGGTGGTGAAGGTCGGCCGACTGGCCGGGCAGTACGCCAAGCCGCGCTCCCAGCCGGACGAGACCAGGGGCGGCGTCAGCCTGCCCTCCTACCGCGGTGACGCGGTCAACGGCCCGGACTTCACCGAGTCGTCCCGCCGCCCGGACCCGGCCCGGCTGCGGCGGATGTACGAGGCGTCGGCCGTCACCCTCAACCTGGTGCGCGGCTTCGCGGCCGGCGGCAGCGCCTCCCTGTACCAGGCGCACCAGTGGAACCGGGGCTTCCTGGAGGACTCCGCCGAGGGCCGGCGCTACGAGGAGCTGGCCGACGGCGTGGACCGCGCGCTGCGCTTCCTGCAGGCCTGCGGCTGCGACCCGGCCGGGCTGCTGGAGGCCGAGTTCTTCGCCAGCCACGAGGGGCTGCTGCTGGACTACGAGCAGGCCCTCACCCGCACCGACCCGCGCACCGGGGCGGACTACGCGACCAGCGGCCACCTGCTCTGGCTCGGCGAGCGGACCAGGGGCCTGGACGACGCGCACGTCGCCTACTTCGCCGGCGTCCGCAACCCCGTCGCCGTCAAGCTCGGCCCGGCGACCACCGCGGACGAGGTGCTCGGCTACGTCGACCGCCTCGACCCCGAGCGCCGCCCCGGCCGGCTGGCCTTCGTGGCGCGGATGGGCGCCGGCCGGGTGCGCGAACTGCTGCCGCCGCTGGTCGAGAAGGTCGCCGCGGAGGGCGCGCAGGTCGCCTGGATCTGCGACCCGATGCACGGCAACACCGTGCAGACCGAGGACGGCCGCAAGACCCGCCGGTTCGACGACATCCTCGACGAGGTGGCCGGGTTCTTCGCGGTGCACCGGGAGCTGGGCACGCACGCGGGCGGCATCCACGTGGAGCTCACCGGCGACGACGTCACCGAGTGCCTCGGCGGCGGGGACGGGGTGCGCGCCGAGGACCTGCACCACCGCTACGAGACGGCCTGCGACCCGCGGCTGAACCACCGCCAGTCGCTGGACCTCGCCTTCCGGGTCGCGGAGCTGATGAAGGGCTGACCCCGGGGGCGCCGGGGGCCCCGGCGCGCGAGCGTGCCCGCCGGCGCCCGGTGCCCCCGGCGGCACGCGACGGCCGGGGCGGTGCGTGCCGACCCCGGCCATTCGGCAATTCCCCCCGCAATTCGGTCCCGCCACCCCGGTGGGCGGGTGCGGGGAACAGGCCTGCCGTCGGCGTGTTTTCAGGAGAACTGAAATTCGTTGACCCGTTGACGAGCCCGTCCTTAGAGTGCCTTGCGATCTGCGCCTGTTCCTCTGGGGGGAGTGGAAACGGTGGGGCACCGACCTGATTCCGGCATACGCCACGACGGCGGCGGGACACCCGTGCCGTCGGTCGCCTTCCGCATCCTCGGACCGCTGGAGGCGCTCGTCGACGGGCGGCCGCTGAACCTCGGCGGGATCCGCCAGCAGACGGTGCTCGCCGCCCTCCTGCTCGACGCCAACCGGGTGGTCAGCGTGGAGCGCCTGGTCCGGGCGCTGTACGAGGAGGCGCCGCCGGCCACCGCCCGCGCGCAGCTCCAGATCAGCGTCTCCGCGCTGCGCCGGCTGTTCGCCGCGCACGGCCTCTCCGACGTCATCACCACCCACCCGCAGGGCTACCTGATCGGGGTGGCCGACGACCAGCTCGACCTGCTGCGCGCCCGCGCCCTGGTCGGCCGGGCGCGGCCGCTGCGCGACCGGGGGCGGCGGGCCGAGGCCGCCGAGCTCTTCCGCGAGGCGCTGGTGCTGTGGCGCGGCGACCCGCTCGGCGGCCTGCCCAGCGAGGTGGTCCGCTCCGCCGCGACGGCGCTCACCGAGCAGTGGGCGGCCGCGACCGAGGAGCGCCTCCAGCTGGAGCTCGCGCTCGGCCGGCACGGCGAGGTCGTCGGGGAACTCCTCTCCCTGGTCGACGAGTTCCCGCTGCGGGAGCGGCTGCGCGGCCAGCTGATGCTGGCGCTGTACCGCTCGGGGCGGCAGGCGGAGGCGCTGCGGGTCTACCGCGACGCCCGGCAGTGGATGATCGACGAGCTCGGCGTCGAGCCGGACCCGCGGCTCAAGCGGCTCGAGCACGCCATCCTCGCCACCGACCCCCGGCTCGACCTCCCCGGCACCGGCCCGTCCGCCGCCCCGGCCGGTCGCCCGCCCGCCGGCCCGCCCGCCGCCACGGCACCCACCGCCCCCGCGGCCCCCGTCACCGTCCCCGAGATGCTCCCCGCCGACCTGGCGGACTTCACCGGCCGCGAGGACCTGCTCGCCGGGCTGCGCGAGCGGCTCCTGCTCGGCTCCCACGAGCAGTCCCGGCTGGCCGTCCCGGTCGTCTCCGTCGTCGGCAAGGCCGGGGTCGGCAAGACCGCCCTGGCCGTCCACGCCGCCCACCAGATCGCCGCCGAGTTCCCCGGCGGGCAGCTCTTCGCCGATCTGCACGGCGCGGCCCCCGACACCGTCGGACCGGCCCAGGTCCTGGAGCGCTTCCTGCGGGCCCTCGGCGTCAACGGCACCGCCGTCCCCGAGGGCCTGGAGGAACGGGCCGAGATGTACCGCGCGCTGCTCGCCGAACGCCGCGTGCTGATCGTCCTGGACAACGTCGCCACCGAGCACCAGATCACCCCGTTGCTGCCCGGCAAGCCCACGTCGGCGGTGATCGTCACCAGCCGGCGGCACATCGGCAGCCTCGCCGGGGCCGTCCGGGTGGACGTGCCCACCCTCGCCCCCGGGCAGTCGGCCGAACTGCTCGGGCGGATCGCCGGCCCCGGGCGGGTCGCCGCCGAGCCGGCGGCCGCCGCGGCGCTGGCCGAGCTCTGCGGCCACCTGCCGCTGGCGCTGCGCATCGCGGGTGCCCGGCTCGCCGCCCGGCCGCACTGGGAGCTCACCGAGCTGGCGGAGCGCCTGGAGGACGAGACCCGCCGGCTCGACGAGCTCAAGTACGCCGACGTCGGCATCCGGGCCGGCCTGTCGCTGACCTACGACGGCGTCAGCGAGGACGCCCGGCGGCTGCTGCGCAGGCTCGCCCTGGTCGACGAGGGGCCGTTCTCGGCCTGGGTCGGGATGGCGCTGCTCGACCTGCCCGAGCACCGGGTCCAGGACCTGATCGACGAACTCTCCGACGCCCAGCTGCTAGACGCCGTCGCCGCCGCGCCCGGGCGCCACACCCAGTACCGGCTGCACAACCTGATCCGGGTCTTCGCGCGCGAGCGCCTGGTGGCGGAGGAGGGCGCCGAGGCCCGGGAGGCCGCGCTGACCCGGGTGCTCGGCTGCTTCCTCCACCTGCTGGTCGAGGCGCGCCGGCGCGAGTACGGGCGGGACGTGCTGATCCGCGGCCGCGGCACCGCGCTGCACCCGCTGCCCGACCGCACGGTGGACCGCATCCTGGCCGAACCGCTGCTGTGGTTCTCCCGGGAGCGCCCGATGCTCGTCGCGCGGGTCAGACAGGCGGCCGTGATGGGCCTCACCGCGCACTGCTGGGAGCTCGCCGTCACCGCGGTCACCTTCCTGGAGACCCACGGCCGGCTGGACGACTGGCGGGTCACCCACGAACTCGCCCTCGCCGCGGCCCGCAAGGGCGGCGACCGGCTCGGCCAGGCCGCCACGCTGCACTCGCTCGGCTCGCTCGCCCTGACCCGGCAGAACTTCGCCGCAGCCGAGGAGCGCTTCCGGCAGGCCGCCGGGATCTTCACCGAGCTCGGCGACGACCTCGGCTCCGCGCTCACCGCCCGCGGCCTCGGCTACCTGGCCCGGGTGGACGGCCGGCCCGACGAGGCGACCCGCCACTACCAGGCGGCCCTCACCGTGCTGCGGGCCGGCGGCGACTCGGTGGCCGTCGCCTACGTCCTGCACAACCTCGCCCAGCTCAGGCTGGGGGCGGGGGACGAGACCGGGGCCGCCGAACTGCTGGACGAGGCACTGCGGTTGAGCCGGGAGGGGCGCGGGCGCCGGGTCGAGGCGCAGGTGCTCCACCGGATGGGCCAGAGCCACCTGGAACGCGGGGACCACGACCGGGCCCTGGAGGCCTTCTCACAGGCCCTCGACGTGGTCCGGCTGATCGGCGACCACACCGGTGAGATCTACGCGCTGCACGGCATCGGCGCGGCCCGGCACCGGCTCGGCGAGACGGGCGAGGCCGCGCACGCCCTGCACCGCGCCCTGGTCCTCGCGGAGGCCGCCAACGAGCGCCTGATCATGGGCCGGATCCTGGTCACCCTGGGCGAGTTGGCGCTCGGCACCGGCGAGGCCGAACGGGCCGCCGAGCACCTCAGACGGGCCCGGCTGGTGTTCCGGCTGATGCGCACACCGGCCGAGGAGGCCCGCACGCTCGACCTGCTGCGCGCGGCCCGGCTGGCCGCCGGTCAGCCCGGGCCGGCCGGGCCGGCCCCTCCGACGGAGGCCGGGCCGGACACCGCCCGGCCCGGGCGGTGGGCCCGGCCGGACCCGAGGGCCCAGCCGCCGCGGTCCGCCCGCCCCGTCCGGTCGGCCTGCCCCGCCCCGCCCGGCCCGGCGGCCCAGCCCGGGCGGCCCGGCCAGCCCGCCGGCCCCGCCCAGCCCGTTCACCCCCCTCAGCCCGTTCAGCCCGTTCAGTCGGCGACGAACGCCACCGCGTAGTGGTTCAGCGAGAGGGTGAGGTTCACCCGGTGCCCTGACCCGCCGTCGGGGATCCGGAAGGTGGCCGCCACCTCGGGGTGCGCGGTACAGAGGCCGAGTGCGGTGAAGTACCGGTCGACGTCGAAGACCAGCCGGTAGAGGCCCCGCCCGCCGTCCGTCCCGCCCCACTCGTCGATCCGGCCGCTCGCGTCGGTCCTGCGCTCGACCACCGGCACCCACTCGTCGTCCACGAGCGACTCCAGCCGCGCGTCGAGTCCGGCGGCGGAGCGCCCGTGGACGCCGTCCAGCGCTTCGACGATGACCTTCCCCATGCTCAGCCCACCCGTTCCACGCGTGACGACGGCGACGACCTGCGCGGTCCACCCGGAATGTCGGCCATGAATAACCACTCCTTACCTCAGTACACGATGCATCGGGAAAAGGGCGCGTCGAGCCTATTGTCGGGAGCCGCGCTATCGGCCCGCCATCGAATGCTTATTTGTTCGAAAAGTCTTGACGGGTGCTCATTCCCGCCCAGTAAAGTCACCGCTGCCAGCCACATTCACCCGCCGCCGCACACCGCGACCCCCGTCCGGGCGTCCGTCCGGTGGCGTTCCCGAAAGAGGCGGAAATACCCATGTCCTCGAAATCCGTCCCCACCGCACGACGGCTCCGGGTGTTCGACTCGACGCTGCGCGACGGCGAGCAGGCCCCCGGCAACGCGATGAACCCCGAGCAGAAGCTGGAGCTGGCCCTCGCCATCGAGGCCACCGGCGTCGACACCATCGAGGCCGGCTTCCCGAGTTCGTCACCGCGCGACTTCGAGGCGGCGAGACTCATCTCGGGGGCGCTCACCACCGCCAAGGTGGCCACCCTCAACCGGGCGGTCCGCTCGGACATCGAGCTGGCCGCCGAGGCCGCCGGCACCGGCCACCAGATCCAGATCATGGCCACCGGCAGCGACGTGCACCTGGAGCACAAGCGCGGCCTCACCCGCGCCGAGGGCCTCCACGAGATCGTCGACAGCATCCGGTTCGCCCGTGAGCTGGGCTTCACCGACATCACGCTCGGCCTGGAGGACGCCAGCCGGGGCAGCGACGACCTGCTGCGCCCGATGATCGAGGCCGGCATCGCCGAGGGCGCCCGCACGGTGGCGCTCGCCGACACCACCGGCTGCCTGCTCCCGGCCGAGTTCGGCGCGCAGGTCGCCCGGGTCCGCTCCTGGATACCCGACGACGTCATCCTGTCCACCCACTGCCACCAGGACCTCGGGCTCTCCCTCGCCAACGCCCTGGCCGGCGTCGCGGCGGGCGCGGACGAGGTGCAGGCCACCATCGCCGGCATCGGCGAGCGCGCGGGCAACACCCCGCTGGAGGAGCTCGCCGCCGTGCTGCTCTACAAGGGCGAGCAGCTGGGCGTCACGAGCGTGCTGCGCACCGAGAAGTTCTACCCGGCCTATCAGCTGCTGGCCCGCATCATCGGAATGTCCACCCCGCGCAACAAGGCCATTTTCGGCGAGAACGCCTTCGCCACCCAGGCCGGAATCCACCAGGCCGGCATGCTGCGCAATCCGGTGACCTACGAGTACGTCGAACCGCACAGCTTCGGCCGGGAGCGCGGAATCCTCATCGGCCGGCACTCCGGGCGCACCGTGGTCCGCAACCTGTTCGACCAGATGGGCCTCGGCGCCGAGCGCGACCTGCTCGACGAGATCTACGACACCTACATCGCCGACCGCGCCGACGGCACCTGCGTCGAGCTCGGCGAACTGCGCGAGATCATCGCCGGCCGCCTGCGCCGCACCGCCGACGCCGCCGGGATGGCGGTGGCCGGGCGATGAGCGGCACCGCGCGCAACCTGATCGAGAAGGTCTGGGAGAGCCACGTCGTCGACCGGGCCCCAGGCGAGCCCGACCTCCTCTACATCGACCTCCACCTGCTCCACGAGGCCAGCTCCCCGCAGGCCTTCGACGGCCTGCAGCTGGCCGGGCGCCGGGTCCGCCGGCCCGACCTCGCCCTCGCCCTGGAAGACCACAACGTGCCCACCAACACGCTGCTGGTCAAGGACGCGATGGGCAGCGCCCAGCTGGAGCGGCTGCGCGAGAACTGCGCCGAGCAGGGCATCGAGCTCTTCTCGCTGGGCGACGACCACCAGGGCATCGTCCACGTGGTGGCGCCCGAACTGGGCTTCGTGCGCCCCGGGATGACCGTGGTCTGCGGCGACAGCCACACCTCCACGCACGGCGCCTTCGGGGCGCTCGCCTTCGGCGTCGGCACCAGCGACGTGGAGCACGTCCTCGCCACCCAGACGCTGGCGCTCCCGCGCCCCCGGACGATGGCCGTCGAGTTCCTCGGCGAGCCGCCGGCCGACGTGACCCCGAAGGACCTGATCCTCGCCCTCATCGCGCACATCGGTGCCAACGGCGCCAACGGCTACGCGATCGAGTACCGCGGCCGGGCCGTCGAGAACCTCTCCATGGAGGGGCGGATGACGGTCTGCAACATGAGCATCGAGGCGGGTGCCCGGGCCGGTCTGATCGCCCCGGACGACACCACGCTGGACTACCTGCGCGAGCGCTGGGCGGACACCGGCGCCGACTGGGACGAGGCCGAGCTCCACTGGCGCTCGCTGCGCACCGACGAGGGCGCCGCCTTCGACCGCGTCGTCGAGCTGGACGTCACCGGGCTGCGGCCGTTCGTCACCTGGGGCACCAACCCCGGCCAGGCCGTGCCGCTGGACGGCGCGGTGCCGGCGCCGGAGACCTTCGCGACCGCCGCCGAGCAGCAGGCCGCCCGACGGGCCCTGGAGTACATGGGCCTGGAGCCGGAGGTCGCCCTGCGCGACGTGCGGATCGACACGGTCTTCCTGGGCTCCTGCACCAACGGCCGGATCGAGGACCTCCGGGCCGCCGCCGACGTGCTGCGCGGCCGCAAGGTCTCCGACGGCATCACCATGCTCGTCGTCCCCGGCTCGATGGCCGTCCGGGCCCAGGCCGAGGAGGAGGGGCTGCACAAGGTGTTCCTGGACGCCGGCGCGCAGTGGCGGCTGTCCGGCTGCTCGATGTGCATGGGCATCAACGCCGACCGCCTGCAGGGCATCCAGCGGGTCGCCTCCACCTCCAACCGGAACTACGAGGGCCGGCAGGGCACCCACGCCCGCACCCACCTGGTCTCGCCCGTCGTCGCCGCCGCCACCGCCGTCGTCGGCCGGCTGGCCGCGCCGACCGAGCTGTGAGCGCCGCCGGGCGCACCAGCCCGACCCGTCCGTCCGACCGGATCCGTCCGTCGGACCGGATCCGTCCGTCCGACCGGACCCGTCCGTCGGACCGGATCCGTCCGTCCGACCGGACCCGTCCGTCCGACCCGACCGCGCCGACCGCGCGCACCGACCAGCAGGGGGCACAGGCATGAGGGAGCCGCTCACGGCGCACACCGGACGGGCCGTCGCGCTCTCCCGGGACGACGTCGACACCGACCAGATCATCCCGGCCGAGTTCTGCAAGCGGCTCACCAAGTCCGGCTACGCCGACACCCTGTTCGGGCACTGGCGCAAGGAGCCCGGGTTCGTCCTGAACCAGCCGCAGCACCAGGACGCCAGCGTCCTGGTGGCGGGCCACAACTTCGGCACCGGCAGCTCCCGCGAGCACGCCGTGTGGGCGCTGCGCGACTGGGGCTTCCGGGCCGTCATCGCCACCAGCTTCGGCGACATCTTCCTGCGCAACGCGCTGAAGAACGGCCTGCTGGCCGTCGCCCTGCCGGTGCCCGTCGTCGCCGACCTCGCCGAACGGGCCCAGGCCGACCCGGAGTTCGGGATCACCGTCGACCTCGAGGCGCTCACCGTCACCGCCGCCGGCGGGACCTGGGAGTTCGAGGCGGACCACCGCGCCCGCTGGCTGCTGCTCAACGGCCTCGACGACATCGACGTGACCCTCCGCAAGGCCGACGCGATCGCCGCCTTCGAACAGCGCCGCCCCGCCTGGATGACCAGCATCACCCGCGGAGCCCTCTCCTCCCCGGAGGCGGCGCGCAAGCGCCGGGCCTCCTGACCACCGGCGCCCGCGGCGCCCCCGCCCGAGACACCGGGCCGTGCGGCGGTGACCCCGCCCGGCCCCCGGCCGGCCCGGCCGGCCCCACCCCAGAAACGGTGAGACCCATGACCAAGACAGTGACCGTCATCCCCGGTGACGGCATCGGACCCGAGGTGACCCAGGAGGCCCTGGAGACCATCGACGCGCTGGGCCTGGACCTCGCGTTCGACGTCCTCGACCACGTCAACGCCGACACCTACCTGCGGACCGGGGTCTCCCTGTCCGACGAGGACTTCGAACGGATCAGGGCCAGCGACTCGGTGCTCTTCGGCGCCATCGGCGACCCCCGGGTGAAGACCTCGGACTACGGCCGCGGCGTCCTGCTGCGCCTGCGCTTCGACCTCGACCTCTACGTCAACCACCGCCCCGCCACCCTGCTGCACGAGCGGCTGAGCCCGCTGCGCGACGACCGGACCCGCGGCATCGACGCCGTGATCGTCCGGGAGAACACCGAGGGCCTCTACACCGACATCGGCGGCGTGCTGCGCGGCGGCACCGAGCACGAGATGGCGATCGACGCGGACGTCAGCACCCACATGGGCGTCTCGCGGGTGATGGAGTACGCCTACTCGATCGCCGAGCGCGGCGTCTGCATGGTGGACAAGTCCAACGCCGTGCGGCACGGCGGGCAGGTCTGGCAGCGGGCCTTCCGGGCGGCCGCCGACCGCAACCCCGGCATCCGCTCCACCCACCTCTACGTCGACGCCGCGGCGATGAAGCTGATCTCCGACCCGTCGCAGTTCGACGTCATCGTCACCAACAACTCCTACGGCGACATCCTCAGCGACCTGGCCGCCATGCTGGCCGGCGGTCTGGGCAACGCCGCCTCCGCCAACATCAACCCGGCGACCGGGTTCGGCCTGTACGAGCCGGTGCACGGCAGCGCGCCCGACATCGCCGGCCGGGGCATCGGCAACCCCTTCGGCGCGATCCTCAGCTCCGCGCTGATGCTGGAGCGCCTGGGCTGGGCGGCCGAGGCGAAGGCGGTCCAGCTGGCCGTCGGCACCGCCGTCGGCGAGGGCGCGTGCACCCCGGACCTCGGCGGCACCCTCGGCACCAAGGAGGCCGGCGCCGCGGTCCGGGCCGCCCTCGGGGCCTGACGCACCCCCACCGGCCCCCTGCCGCCGCCGTGGTCGCCCCACCGACCACGGCGGCCGCCGCGGTCGGTGCGCCGCCTCGACGGGCTCGTCCTAGCCCCAGGGGTTGTGCTCGCCCGACCGGTGGTCGGCGCGGACTCCGGCGGCCCGGAAGGCGGCGGTGCGGAAGGCGGCGGTACGGATCCCGGCGGTACGGATCCCGGCGGTGCGGAACGCGGTGTGCTCGGTCATCTCGAACTGACTCCAAGTCCTGACGGCGGCCGGTCGGCAGCGGGGTAGGGACGGCTGCAGCCTGGCAGCCCCGGCCATCGGCCCGCTATCGACGCCGGCCGGCGCGCCCGCCCGGGCCCCCGCCGACCCCCACGGGGCGGATCGGGTGACGCGGGTTTGGCCACGGGGCCGCCACGGAACGACTTCCCACCGCACCGGCCGCAGCACCAGGCTGCCGCCCGGACCCGAGGGGTGGCAGGCATGGCCTCCGCAGGTTCCCAGGGAGGTCCCCCGCAGGCGCGGGCCCTCGTGCTCGCCCGCCGCCCCAAGCTCTGGATCGTCCCCGCCGTCCTGTGCGGGCTGGTGGCCGTGGTGCTCTCGCTGCTCTACATGGGCGGCATCGTCAACCCGGTCGGGCAGCTGCACCGGCTGCCGATCGCCCTGGTGAACGCCGACCGCAACGCGCCCCCGCCGGGCCGGGAGACGAACCTCGGCACCGAGCTGACCCGGGCCGTCGTCGCGAACACTCCGGCCGGCACCGTCGACTGGCGCCAGGTCGACCCGGACGAGGCGAACGAGCAGCTGGCCACCGGCAAGGTCTACGGCGCGCTGGTCGTCCCGGCGGACTTCACCCCCGCCGTCGAGGCCCTGGCGGCCGGGCGGGCGACGGAGCAGCCCACCCTGACGGTGCTGACCAACCCCGGGCTCGGCAGCCTCGGCTCCTCGCTGGCCTCCCAGACCACCCAGGCCGCGGCCCACCAGGCCTCGCTGGCGGTCGGCAAGCAGCTGACCGCCGCCCTGCCGCCCGCCGGGGACCAGGGCACGGGCGGGCCCGACACCAGCCCCACCGCGCGGCTGCTGCTCGCCGACCCGCTCGCCGTCACCACCCGGGTCGGCCACCCGATCGGCACCCACAGCGGGCTCGGCCTGACCGCCTTCTACTACACGCTGCTGGCCGTGCTGATGGGCTTCATCGGTGGCAACATCATCCACAACGGCGTCGACACGGCGCTCGGCTACAGCGACAGCGAGCTCGGCCCCTGGCACACCCGGCGGCCGACCGTCCCGATCAGCCGCACCCAGACGCTGCTGCTGAAGATGGTCATGACGGCCGGGATCACCCTGCTCACCACCACCCTGGTGATGCTCTGCTCGATCACCCTGCTCGGCATGGACGCCCCGCACCAGGGACTGCTCTGGGTGTTCGCCTACTGCGCCAGCCTGGCCGTCGGCCTCGGCGTCCAGGCGATCAACGCGGCCTTCGGCGGCATCGGCCAGCTGGTGTCGATGTTCGTCTTCATCGCGTTCGCACTGCCGTCCTCCGGGGCGACCATCCCGCTCCAGGCGGTGCCCGGGTTCTACCGCTTCCTGGCGACCTTCGAGCCGATGCGCCAGCTCAGCGACGGCATCCGGGCCATCCTCTTCTTCGACGCCCGGGCGGACGCGGGCCTCACCCGGGCCTGGATCATGATCGTGATCGGCACCGTGCTCGCGCTGGCCTTCGGCTTCGGGATGACCCGCTACTACGACCGCAAGGGCCTGCACCGCTGGACCCCGCAGGCCGGGTGAACCGGCCGCGGGCGCCCAGCCCCCGGCCTCAGCGGCCGATCGACAGCACCACCGCGCTGGTCCCGCCCCCGGGCGTCTGGTAGTCCACGGTGTCCCCGGCGCGGTGCCCGAGCAGCGCCCGGCCGAGCGGACTGTCGGCCGTCACCAGGTTCTGCTCCAGGTGCTCGGCGAGCTCCCCGACCGCCACGGTCTCCCGGCTGCCGTCCGCGAACCGGAGGGTCACGGTGGAGCCCACCCCCACCACGTCGGTGGCCGGCGGGCCCGCCACCTCCGCCTCGTGGAGCCGCAGCTCCAGCTCGGCGATCCGCCGGTCCAGCCGCAGCACGTCGGAGGCCCGCTGCAGCTCGTCCGCCGCGTCGGCCCGGTCGCCGACCGGGTCCTCCGCGCGCAGCGTCGCGGCGGCCCTGGCCCGCTCGGCGCGCAGCTGCGCCAGGTCCTCCTGCACCGCCCGCAGGCCCTCGGGACTGATGGGCTCGGGACCGCCTGTCATACCTGCTCCCGGGATCGCTGGTCGTCCGCTCACCGCACGGCGCTCTCCATTACCGCACCGCCCCGGACCCCCGGCAACTCCTTCCGGAGGACCTCCCCCTCGGCCCGGCACCCGCCCCGGGGCGCGGTCGGCACGGCGCCGGGACGGCTGCCGGACGGGGGACCCCCTCCCTGCGGACGACCGGGTGGGGCCGGGTGTCACCGGGCGAGCGACGCCGGGTGTCGGCGCGCGAGCGACGCCGTCGGGACGACCGGTTCGAGGAAGACACTGGGCGTGCCGTGCCAGGACACGTGCAGGGCCTCCCTCGCCCGCGTGCACGCCACGAAGAGCAGGCTCAGCTCCCCGTTGAGGTCCTCCTGGTGCTGTTGCGGGTCGGTGTCCACCGGGGTGATCGCGCTCCGCATGGGCACCAGGCCGTCGCTCACGCCGGCCACGGCGACGTAGCGGAACTCCAGCCCCTTCATCCGGTGCATGGTGCCGACCCGGACACCGGGCGCCGGCGCGTTGCCGAGCAGCCAGGCCGGTGTCCCGGCCCGCTCCAGGGCCTGGGTGATGTCACGGCCGAGCCGGGCGGTCCGGGCGGCGACGCCGATGTCCTCGGGACTCACCCCCGAGGCGGTCCACTCCCCGACGCGGGCGACGAGGGCCCGGATCTCCTCGGCCTCGTCGACGTGGCCGTGCGTCTCGGGGCGGGCCCCGTGGAGGGTCGAGTGGTAGCCGGCGAGGGACTCCTCCCCGCCGTCCATGTCGTCCGGGCGCTCACCGGTGAGCAGGGACGCGGACCAGCTGAGGATCTCGTGCGTCGTCCGGTAGTTGATCCGCAGCCGGGAGGACCGCCCGACCACCTGGATCCCGAGCGAGCGCAGCGAGACCTTGTTCCCGTAGATCCGCTGGTGCGGGTCACCGGCGAGGAACAGGTCGTCCGGCCCGGGCGCGACGACCGCGCGCAGGAACCTCCACTGCGCGGGGTGAAGGTCCTGCGCCTCGTCGATCACCACGTGCCGGAACGGGCGCTCGTCCTGCTCGTCGAGCACCCGCGCGGCCTGCGCGCAGACCTGCAGGAAGGTCCACTCCCCGGCCTGCCGCAGCTCCTCCTCGAACGCGGCCACCGCCCGCCACAGCTGGGCCTTCCTCAGCGGGCCGAGGGCCGTCCCCCGGCCGGACCGGGACGCCTTCAGGTACTGCTCCGGGCTCTCGATCGCCTGGGCCAGGACGACCTGCCGCCACTCCTGGTCCAGGAAGACGTCGGTGAAGTCGACCCCGAGCCGGTCGGCGATCCGGCCCCAACGGGCGAGGACGGCGCGCTGGTTGAAGACGATCTTCAGCGGAGCGCCGCCGCGCGAACGGCGGAGGACCTCGTTCGCCAGCGCGTCGACGGTGACCACCCGGACCTTCGCCCTGGCCCGCTCGTCCGTGACGAGCAGCGTGAGGCACCGTTCCAGCTCCGCGGCGAGGTCCTTGGTGAAGGTGGTCAGCAGAATCGATCCGTCGGGTGCGTCCGCCGGCAACCGGCGCGCCAGGTGGTAGGCGCGGTGCAGGGCCACCACGGTCTTGCCGGTCCCGGGCCCGCCGGTGACGCGGGCGGGCCCGTTGTAGGAGTCCCGGTAGGCGATCCGGTACTGGGCCGGGTGGAGGAAGATCCGCCACGCGTCGAACGGGCGCTCCAGGATCTCCAGCAGCTCCTCGGGGCAGGACACCAGGGCGACCCGGCCGCGTGCGTGGGCCATCGCCGAGACCAGCCCGTCCTCGGGCTGCGCCGCGCTCACCGGGGCCGCCGTCCGGGCGTAGGCCTGGACGATCTCGCGGTCGACCTCCTCCGGCTCCATCCCGCTCGCGAGGCCGATCAGCACGTCGAACTGCTGCTCCGGCAGGACCCGGTGGAGCGCCTCCAGGTGGGCCTCGTCGGGGAGCAGCCGGATGATCGGCAGGATCTCCTCGTCGACGCCCAGGCTGCGCAGGACCTTGTCGGAGCGGTCGGCGAAGAGCCGCCGGGGCTCGTCGGTGGCAGCGGCCTTCAGGGACTCGGTGGCACGCTCCAGCGCGACGTCGTTGCGTATCTCGATGCCCTGGGTGGCGGTGTTGACCGAGCCCCGGTGCTTGCACGCCCAGTCGTTGGCCTTGTCGTGGGGGAGGACCTTCAGCAGGAGGTAGCCGTCACCCTCGTCCTCCTTGAGGACCACCCCGCGCCAGAAGGCGGTGATCCGGATGGTCCGGATCCGGGGATCCCGCTGGTGGGCGAGCTTCTCCAGGTGCAGGCCGGCGTGCGTGGCCCCGGTGAACTTCTCGAAGGCCTCGAACACCCGCCGCTGCACCGGCTTCTCCAGCGCCGTGAACTCCAGCAGGAAGTCCCGGTGCATCCCCAGCGTCGCCACGCGTCCCCCTCGTTGCGCGACTCGGTCGGTCGGGCGGTGTGCCCACTGTACTGGCCTGGACGATCACTCGGGCCGCGTACGGACGACCGCCGCACACACCCCGCGCCCGGCCCGCACCAGGGCGTGATTGACGCCCGTCGCACGGGCTGCGGCGGGGCGACCCGCGGCGGTCGAGTCCGCGGGGCGGCTTCGAGGCCGGGCCGATGCGGTGGCCCGCTGCCCGGGGGGCGGGCGGGGCCGTTTCGAGGGGGCGGAGGGTGGCGGTGATCACGCCGGGGGGTGGGGGGTGAGGGGTGCCAGGGGTGGTGCGGGGGGCGGCGGTTGGGGCGAAGGTGCTGGTCCGGGGCGTGCCGGGGGCGGTGGTGCGGGGCGGGCGGGGCGGGCACCGGGGTGGGACCGCCCGAAGGGCCGGGGGCGGGCGAAGCTACCATGTGGGCAACACCCTCAGCTCGAAAGATGGACTTGTGACTGTCAACGACGACGTGTTCACGGACTGGAAGAACCGCGAGGAGATCGCGGAGTCGATGATCCCGATCATCGGGCGGCTGCACCGGGAGCGGGATGTCACCGTCCTGCTGCACAGCCGTTCCCTGGTGAACAAGTCGGTGGTCAGCATCCTGAAGACGCACCGCTTCGCCCGCCAGATAGCCGGCGAGGAGCTCTCGGTCACCGAGACGATGCCCTTCCTGAGCGCGCTGACCACCCTGGACCTCGGCCCGTCCCAGATCGACATCGGCATGCTCGCCGCGACCTACAAGGCCGACGACCACGGCCTGTCGGTCGAGGAGTTCACCGCCCGTGCCGTCTCCGGTGCCACCGGCGAGAACAAGCTGGAGCGCCGTGACGCCCGCGACGTCGTGCTGTACGGCTTCGGCCGGATCGGCCGCCTGGTCGCCCGCCTGCTGATCGAGAAGGCCTCCGGCAACGGTCTGCGCCTGAAGGCGATCGTGGTCCGCAACAGCGGCGGCGACGACATCGTCAAGCGCGCCTCGCTGCTGCGCCGCGACTCGATCCACGGCCCCTTCCAGGGCACGATCACCGTCGACGAGGCGAACAACAAGATCATCGCCAACGGCAACGAGATCACCGTGATCTACTCCGACGACCCGACCAAGGTCGACTACACGGAGTACGGGATCAAGGACGCCATCCTGATCGACAACACCGGTCGCTGGCGTGACCGCGAGGGGCTGTCCAAGCACCTGCGCCCCGGCATCGCCAAGGTCGTGCTGACCGCCCCGGGCAAGGGCGACGTCCCGAACATCGTCCACGGCGTCAACCACGACACCATCAAGCCGGACGAGCAGATCCTCTCCTGCGCCTCCTGCACCACCAACGCGATCGTCCCGCCGCTGAAGGCGATGGAGGACGAGTACGGCGTGCTGCGCGGCCACGTGGAGACCGTCCACTCGTTCACCAACGACCAGAACCTGCTGGACAACTACCACAAGGCCGACCGCCGCGGCCGCTCGGCGCCGCTGAACATGGTGATCACCGAGACCGGTGCCGCCTCGGCCGTCGCCAAGGCCCTGCCGGACCTCAAGGCGAAGATCACCGGCAGCTCGATCCGCGTCCCCGTGCCGGACGTCTCGATCGCCATCCTGAACCTGCAGCTGGCCCGCGAGGCCAACCGCGAGGAGGTCCTGGACTACCTGCGGGGCGTCTCGCTGACCTCGCCGCTGAAGCGCCAGATCGACTTCATCGACTCCCCGGACGCCGTCTCCAGCGACTTCATCGGCTCGCGGCACGCCTCGATCGTCGACGCGGGCGCCACCAAGGTCGAGGGCGACAACGCCATCCTCTACCTGTGGTACGACAACGAGTTCGGCTACTCCTGCCAGGTCATCCGGGTCGTCCAGTACGTCTCGGGCGTCGAGTACCCGACGTACCCGGCCCCGGCGCTCTGATCCCGGGCCTGCCGGACGCCCGGACCATCCAGGGCTGACTCCCCGCGAAGGCGGCGGGGCGACGACCACCACGGTCGCCGCCCCGCCGCCTTCCGGCGTTCCCGGGGCCTCGCCAGCGCCCCGGCCTCCCGGGCGTCCCGGCCCCTCCGGGGCCTCCCCGGCCCTCCCGCGCGGACCCGTCGGGGCCGCACCGTCGACAACAGGACACCACGTGTCCTATGGTGAACAAAGTGTTCTGACCGAGAGGGAGGACCCGCGCACATGGCGGACACGTTCACCACCGACAAGACGGCCCTCGTCGACCTCGCCCACCGGCGGATGCGGGAGGCGATACCCGACACCGGCTGGACGGCGCGGCAGAAGCTCGCGCTGACCTGCCGGATCCTGTTCGACGCCGGCCACGACTCCGGTCTGGCCGGGCAGATCACCTGCCGGGCCGAGCGGCCCGGCACCTACTACACCCAGCGCCTCGGCCTCGGCTTCGACGAGATCACCGAGTCCAACCTGCTGCTCGTCGACGAGGACCTCAACGTCCTGGAGGGCGACGGCATGGCCAACCCGGCCAACCGCTTCCACAGCTGGGTCTACCGGGCCCGCCCGGACGTCACCTGCATCATCCACACCCACCCGCTGCACATCTCCGCGCTGTCCATGCTGGAGACCCCGCTCGTCGTCTCGCACATGGACATGTGCCAGCTGTACGACGACTGCGCGTTCCTGGAGAAGTGGCCCGGCATCCCGGTCGGCAACGAGGAGGGCGAGCTGATCTCGGCCGCCCTCGGGGACAAGCGGGCGCTGCTGCTCGCGCACCACGGCCAGCTGGTCGCCACCGGGAGCATCGAGGAGTCCTGCACCCTCGCCCTGCTCTTCGAGCGGGCCGCCAGGCTCCAGCTGCTGGCCTCCGCCGCCGGGCGGATCCAGGAGATCCCCGAGCTGCTCGCCCAGGAGGCCCACGACTGGATCTCCACCCCCAAACGCGGCCAGGCCACCTTCGCCTACTACGCCCGCCGCGCCCTGCGGGCCGGCCACCGCGACGCGCTGTCCGCCACCGGAGAGGACGGTTCCTGAGATGTCGGCGTTGAACCTGGACGGTGTGGTCGCCTACCCGGTCACCCCCTTCACCCCGGACGGCGAGCGGGTCGACGCCGACCGGCTGGCCGCGCTCGTCGAGCGCCTGGTGGCGAGCGGCGTGCACGCCGTCGCCCCGCTCGGCTCGACCGGCGAGAGCGCCTACCTGGAGGAGTCCGAGTGGCGCACGGCCGCCGAGGCCGCGGTCTCCGCGGTGGCCGGGCGGGTGCCGACGGTCGTCGGCGTCGCCGAGCTCACCACCCGGGGCGCGGTGCGGCGGGCGCGGCTGGCCGAGCGGGCCGGGGCGAGCGCGGTGATGGTGCTGCCGCTGTCGTACTGGCGGCTCGACGAGCGCGAGATCGTCCGGCACTACACGGAGGTCGCCGGTGCCGTCGGGATCGAGGTGATGGTCTACAACAACCCGGCCACCGCCGGCGTCGACCTCGGCTCGGAGCTGATGGTCTCCCTGGTGGAGGGCGTGGAGAACATCACCATGGTCAAGGAGAGCACCGGAGACCTGGGCCGGATGCACCGGCTGCACCACCTCACCGGCGGCGAGCTGCCCTTCTACAACGGGAGCAACCCGCTCGCCTTCGCGGCCCTCACCGCCGGCGCGGCCGGCTGGTGCACCGCGGCGCCCTGCCTGATCCCGGAGGAGACGCTGGCCCTGCACCGGGCGGTCCGGGCCGGGGACCTCGCCGGCGCGGCCGAGGTGTTCCGGCGGCAGCTCGGCGTCCTGCAGTTCATCGTCCGGGGCGGCCTGCCGACCACCGTCAAGGCCGGGCTCGCGCTGCGCGGCTTCGACGCCGGCGGCCCCCGGCCGCCGCTGCTGCCGCTGGACGCCGAACGGACGGCCGAACTGGCCGGCCTGCTGGCCGCGGTGGACGCCGGCCGGGTGGTCTGACCGGGCCGTCCCCGCGGACACGGCCCCGAGGGCGACCCTAGGGCAGCGGTGGGACGCGGTCCCCGGGCTCCGCGGGCTCGTCGTGAATCACCACCAGCACCACCGCGGGCTCGTCCCCGGTGCTGCGGCAGCGGTGCGGCACGGCCGCGTTGAAGTAGACGCTGTCGCCCGGGCCGAGCGGCACCGTCCGCTCCGGGAACTCCAGCTCGGCCGTGCCCGCGTGGACGAAGAGGAACTCCTCGCCCGCGTGCGACTTGAACGGCGCCGCGGCCCGGCCGGTCGGCGGGTACATCACGAACGGCGCCATCCGCTTGCCGGCCAGGCCGGTCGCGATCCCCTCGTACCGGGGGGCCCCGCGGCCGGCCTCGCCGGTCGTCAGCGGGGTGCGCTCGCCGGCCCGCACCACGGTGACCAGCTCGGGCTCGACCTCGTCGGAGAACAGTCGGCCGACGTCCACCCCCAGGGCGTTCGCCAGCTTCAGCGCCGTGGAGATCGACGGGTCGCTGATCCCGCGTTCCACCTTGGAGAGGTAGCTCTTCGTCACCCCCACCTGCGCCGCCAGGGCCTCCAGGCTGAGCCGGTTCTGCGTCCTCAGCGCCCTCAGTCGGCTGGCCATGCGCTACCCCTCGGTCCGGAAGATCGGCCCATTATCCCATCGGGCCCGGACGCCCTGCGGGCCCTGGCCGCGGGGGCGGCCGGACCTGCGGCTATCTTGAGGGGTCACGGACAGCCGGAGGGAGCGGGCGATGGGGATGGGTGGTCGGCGGATGGCCGCCGCGGCGGTGGCGACCGGGGTGCTGGTGGGTGCGCTCACCGGGTGCTCCTCGGGCGGATCGGACACCGCGAAGGGCGCGTCGGGGACGGCCGCCCCGGCGTCGGGGACGGCTCCGGCGGCGAGCCCGGCCACGGGTGCGGCGTCCGCCTCCCCGGCGGCCGACGCCTCCGGTGCGGCGTCGCCCGCGGCTCCCGGCGCGGCCTCGGCGCCGGCCGCCGGGCCGTCCTCGGCGGCGGCCTCGGCCCCCGCACCGGGCGGCAGCGGCGGGGCGCCCGTGCCGCCGCCGGCCGCGGCGACGCCCGGTCAGGACCTGGACGCGGTGCTGCTGGACGACCGGATCGTCGGCCGGGTGCTGCCCGACGCCAAGGCGATGACCGGCTGGGAGGAGGAGAAGCGGAAGGTCGACACCGCCGACCACGCCACCACCTGCACCGCCGCGGCGCCCTGCACCGGCAAGCCGCTCAGCGGCTCGGTCCGGTTCTCCTCGGGGGACGTCGTCGCCCGCTTCTTCGTCGACACCCTGCCCAGCCGGGACGCCGCCAGGAACCGGCTGAAGGAGTCCTACGCCTCGTACACCGCCGGGCCGTTCCGCAAGGTCGACACCCCCGTGCTGGGCAGCGAGAGCCAGGCCTTCCAGGGCCAGCTGGCCGACGGCGAGGGCATCGGCATCGTGGTGCGTTCGGGCACCGTCGTCGCCAGCGTGACCACCGAGGGCGGGCCGGTCGACCTGGCCGCCACCCGGCGCTTCGCCGCCATGCTGGTCAAGCGGATCGAGCAGGCGCAGGCGGGCGCGACCCCCGACGCCGGCCTCGGCGTGGGCTGACGGAACGTCGGTCCGGGAGGCCCTGGCGGCCCCGGTGGTCCTGGCGGCCTGGCGGCCTGACGGCCTGACGGCCCCGCGCCCGCCACCCCACCCCGCCCGCCGCCCGCGAGGCCCCGAGCCGCTCCGTGCCCGGGGCCTCGCGGACGTCCGGACCCCCGACCGCCGCCGGCCGCGGCCGCCGCCCGCCGCGCCGCCCTCCCCGCCGGGCCCCTGGGCTGGGGAAACGGATGTCGGTCGGCCGTGATATCTACTCCTCTGGGGTGGTCGCCGCGCGGCCATGCGAAAGATGCCGACGATGTTCCAGGGGGGCCGTACATGGCGCTGTTCCGACGCCGCTCCGGCGGGGAGACCGGTCAGGACCGGGCCGGGTGGTTCGGGTTCGGGCGGCGCGCCGCCGAGCCCTCCGCCGCCGCACCGCGGCTGGACCCGGCCCTGGGGGACGAGTCCGTCCGCCTGATGCTCGGCCAGGCCCGCGCCGGGGACTGGGCGGCCCTCGGCCCGGCGCTGGCCGGCCTCGACGGCGCGGAGCTGAGCGGGGTCGTCGGCGCGATCGCCGACGTGCCCGGGGTCGAGGAGTGGACGGCCCGGGCCCTGGCCGAGCGGCCGGAGGACACCCTCGCCCTGCTGCTGTCCGGCGCCCGGCACGTGACCTGGGCCTGGGAGGCCCGCACCGGGGCCCGGGCCAAGCAGGTGTCCGAGGACCAGTGGCGGGTCTTCCACGAGCGGCTGGAGGTGGCCGAGGAGCAGCTGCTGGAGGTCGCCGAGCGCGAGCCGTCCTGGCTGGCCCCCTGGTTCTACCTGCAGATCAGCGCGCGCGGCGCCTCGCTGCCGCCGGAGGCCGCCACCTGCCGGTTCGAGGCCGCGGTGCGCCGGGTCCCCGGGCACCCGGCCTCGCACCGCCAGCGCCTGCAGCAGCTGTGCGCCAAGTGGGGCGGCTCGCACGAGGAGATGCACGCCTTCGCCCGCTCCTCGATGCTCGCCGCGCCGGAGGGCAGCCAGCTCGGCGAGCTGGTCGCGCTGGCGCACCTCGAGCGCTGGCTGGACCTCCCGGACGGCGAGGACCGCGCCTACCTGGCGAGCCCCGAGGTGGTGGCCGAGCTGCAGGAGGCCGCCTTCCGGTCGGTGCTGCACCCGGACTTCGTCCCGGTCCGCGGCTGGCAGGGCCCCTTCAACACCTTCGCGATGGTCTTCTCGCTGGCCGACCAGCGCAGGACGGCGCGGCTGCTGTTCGACGCGCTCGACGGCATGGTCACCGAGGCGCCCTGGCACTACCTGTCCGGCGATCCGGTCAAGGCCTTCCGCTCCCACCGGGACCGCTGCGCGTCCTGACGCCGCCCCCGCCCGAACCCCGTCACCCGCCCCGCGATCGAAAGAGCCTGCGGTGTCCCCTTCCGAGAACCCGGCCTCCGAGCACCCGACGAGCGCGCACACCTTCCAGGTGGACCTGCGCGGCCTGGTGGACCTCCTCTCCCACCACCTCTACTCCAGCCCGCGGGTGTACCTGCGCGAGCTGCTGCAGAACGCGGTGGACGCGATCTCCGCCCGCCGCGCGCTGGACCAGGACGCGCCCGCCCGGATCACCGTGCGCGCCGACGACGAGCTGAGCATCACCGACACCGGCATCGGCCTGACCGAGGCCGACGTCCACACCTTCCTCGCCACCATCGGCCGCAGCTCCAAGCGCGACGCCGAGGGCCGGCTGGACGGCGCGGGGCTGGCCCGGGCCCGCGGCGACTTCATCGGCCAGTTCGGCATCGGCCTGCTCGCCTGCTTCGTGGTCGCCGACGAGATCACCGTCGTCACCCGCTCCGCCGCCCGCCCGGACGCGCCGGTGATCGAGTGGCGCGGCGGCTCCGACGGCCGCTACACCATCCGCACCCTGCCCGCCTCGGCCCGCCCGGAGCCCGGCACCACCGTCACGCTCTCCCCGCGCGCCGACGCCGCCGAGTGGACGGGGCCGGGCCGGGTGCTGGCGCTGGCACGGGACTTCGGCAGCCTGCTGCGCCACGACGTGACGGTGGTGGACGCGAACGGCACCGAGCACCGGGTGAACCGCACCCCGCCGTGGGCCGAGCGGCACGGCTCGCCGCTCGCCCGGCGCGACGCACTGACCGCCTACTGCCGCGGCACCTTCGACTTCACCCCGCTCGACACCATCGACCTGGACCTCCCGCTGGTCGGCCTGCGCGGCGTCGCGTACGTCCTGCCGGACGCCGCCCCGCCCTCGCGCCGCTCCGGCCACCGGGTGCACCTCAAGGGCATGCTGCTCTCCGACCAGGCCGACGAACTGCTGCCGGACTGGGCGTTCTTCGTCCGCTGCGTGGTGGACACCGACGGCCTGCGCCCCACGGCCTCCCGCGAGGGCCTGTACGCGGACGAGACGCTGGCCGCCGTCCGCGACGCGCTGGGCGTGCGGATCCGCGACTGGCTGACCGGCCTGTCCGCGAGCGATCCGGCGCTGCTCCACCGCTTCCTCTCGGTGCACCACCTGGCGGTCAAGGAGCTCGCCCGCTACGACGACGAGCTGCTGCGGATGATGCTGCCGTGGCTGCCGTTCGAGACCACCGACGGCAACGTCACCCTGGACGAGTTCACCCGCAGCCACCCGGTGGTGCTGGTGACCCGCACCGTCGAGGAGTTCCGCCAGGTCGCCCCGATCGCCGGCGCGGCCGGCCTCGGCGTGGTCAACGGCGGCTACACCTACGACCGGGACTTGGTGCACCGGCTGCCCGAGATCCGCCCCGGCGTCTCGGTCGCCGACCTCGACCCGGGCACCGTCACCGCGCACCTGGACTCCGTCGACCCGGCCGCCGAGCTCGCCGCCGGGGCCTTCCTGACCATCGCCCGCGAGGTGGTCGGCCGGTTCGACTGCGACGTCGCGCTGCGCAGCTTCCACCCGACCAGCGCGCCCGCGCTGCTGCTGGACAACAGGGAGGCCCGGCACGAGCGCACCCGCGCCCAGCTCGCCGACGAGGCGGACGGCCTGTGGGCGGACATCCTCGGCTCGCTGCGCGCCGAGGCGCCGCGCGCCCAGCTGGTGCTCAACCACCTCAACCCGCTGGTGCGCCGCGCCGCGACGGTCACCGACCGGGAGCTGGCCGTCACCGCCGTCGAGGCGCTGTACGGGCAGGCCGTGCTGATGACCCGCCGCCCGCTGAAGGCGAGCGAGAGCGCCCTGCTCAACCGCTCGTTCATCAGCCTGCTGGACCACGCCATGCTCGGCCACGAGTCGGCCGGCCCGGACGCCACCGACCCGAAGGAGGCGTGATGCTGGACACACCCGACGCGGTGATTGCCGCGCTGCGCGAGAACGACGCCCGTCCGTACGGCCGGCAGCGGACCGTGGTGGCCGAGGAACTCGTCGACGCGGCGGAGCAGTTCGAGGACACCGGGGTGCACTCGATGGCCCTGCTGGAGCTGATGGAGGCCTACGAGTACGACGGCGAGCGCAGCAAGACCCCGGTGGTCTTCGCCCGGGTGCTGAAGCTCTGGGACACCGACCCGGACGGCTTCGGCGAATGGGCCCGGCACCAGGTGTTCTGGCGCTTCAAGTGGGTGGCCGGCGCCCTGCTGGACACCCCGGAGGTGCCGCTGGCGGCCGTGCACCGCTGGCACACCGAACTGCGCGACCGCTACCGGGCGGCCGGCTTCGACCTCCAGCCGTACTACGCGCAGCGCTACCACCTGGCCGCGCAGACCGGCGAGGGCCGTCAGGACGCCTACGAGCTGTGGACGGCGCGCCCGCGCACCGAGCTGAGCGACTGCCACGCCTGCGAGACGAGGGCCAGGGCCGAGCACTTCGCCGAGGCCGGTGACGACGCCCGGGCGCTGGAGGTCCTGGGGCCCGTCCTCGACGGCAGCAGCTCCTGCGAGCAGGAGCCCTACCTGAGCCAGGCCGCCGCCCTGCTCCCGCTGCTGCGCCTGGGCCGGCTGGACGAGGCCCGCTCCTGCCACCTGACCGGCTACCGCTACGCGCGCGGCAAGGCCGCGATGCTGCACGCCGTCGGCCGGCACCTGGAGTTCTGCGCGCTGTCCGGCAACGAGCCGCGCGGCCTGGAGATCCTGGCCGAGAACCGCGACCTCTTCGCGGTCACGGGGGACCAGTCCGCCCGGCTCTCCTTCCTGACCGGCGCCGAGGTGCTGATCGCCGGGCTGTCCCGGGCCGGGCACGGGGCGCTCGCGGTCAGCGGTCCGCCGGGCACCGGCTGGACGGTGGACACCCTGCTCGTGCACCTGCGCACCGAGGCCGGGGCGCTGGCCGACCGCTTCGACGCCCGCAACGGCACCGGCGCGGTCGGCGCCGACCGGCGGGCCAGGCTGGCCCGCGAGCCGCTGCTGGCCGAGCCGCTCGCCCTCGGCGTGCGCGCCGCCGCCGCGCCCGAACTGGCCGCCGCCCCGGCTCCCGTGCCGCGCCGGCCGGTCGAGCCGGAGCCGGAGGACTTCACCGCCCTGGTGGTGCGCGCCCGGGAGCTGGAGCTGGTCGGGCACCCGGACGCGGAGCGGCTCTGGCTGCGGATCGAGGAGCGCTTCACCGCCGACGGTTTCGAGCTCCCGGAGGGCACCGGGGACGGCGGCGCCGCGCGGCTGCGCGCCGAACTCGCCGAGCAGCGGGCCCACCGTTCACTGGAGCGGGACGAGTACGCCGAGGGCCGGGCCGGTCTGGTGGCGGCCGCAGCGCTGTTCGAGGAGGCCGGGCTGTCCGGCCAGGCGCTGATGGTCCGGGGCCGTGCGCTGATCGCGGAGCTCGGCGACGTCGAGGGTGCGGTGGCCGACTGGCCGGCCCTGGACGAGGTGCTGCGCGCGGCGGAGGAGCTGCGGGCCGCGGGCGGCGCGATGACCGACGACGACTACCTGATCGTGCTGCAGGTCCGCGCCTACGCGGCCCATCACGACCTAGTCTCGGCGCTGCCCGAGCCGCCGGCCGCGGTGCTCGGGCGGTTCGAGGAGGCGGCCGACGGCTACCACGGCGCGGCCGTCGCCCTGGGCTCCGCCCGCCGGGCGGCCACCTCCCGCCAGTACCGCGCCGACGCGGCCGCCCGGCAGGGCCGGATGGCCGAGGCGGCGGCCGAACTGCGCGAGGTGCTGGCGCAGTTGGACGCGGCCGAGCTGCCCTGGCAGACGCCGCGGGTGCTCGGACTGCTCGGCCAGGTGCTGCTCCAGGACGGGGAGCCGGCGGAGGCCGTCGAGGTGTTCCACCGGGCGCTCGCCGAGGCGGTCCGCTGGGGCGAGGGCGGCTACCCGTTCGCACCCACGTACATGATGCTCGGTCACGCCTGCATGCTGCTCGACGACCACGGCGGTGCGGTCCGGGCGCTCACCGAGGCCGCGGCGCGCTTCGACCGCAAGGGCCGGGAGGGCGCGGAGGAGGCCGCCCGGGTGCGGCTGCAGCTCGCGGACGTGCTGCGGGCCGCGGACCGCACGGCCGACGCCGTCGCGGTGCTGGAGTCGGTGCTCCTGGACGCGGCCGCCGCCGAGCTGGACGTGCGGCTGCTGGCGCAGGCCCGGCTGGACCTCGCCCGGGGCCTGGCCGACCTGGACGAGGACCGCGAGGCGGCCGAGGAGTACCTGCGGCTGGCGGACGCCGTGGCCGGCTGGGAGGACCAGGACACCCACACGATGGTGGCCTGCGAGGCCTCGCTGGCGCTGGCCAGGGCCGGTCGCCGGGAGGCCGCGAAGGCCGCCCTGGACCGCGCGGCGGAGGCCCACGGACGGGCTCCACGGGTGGACCAACTGGCGGCCACCCTCAGGGAGTTCGCCATGCTGACGATGCGCGCCGAGGGCCCCGACGGCCTGCCGGAGGCGCTCGCCAGGCTGGCCGAGGCGGACGCCGTCGGGGCGGCCGCGGAGCGGGCCGGGCTGGAGTACGACGCCCCGTTCCTGCAGGGCGGTTCGCACTACGAGCGGGCGCGCTGCCTGGCCGTCGGCGAGCGTTACGAGGAGTCGGTGGCCGAGGCAGAGAAGGCGATCGCCCGGTACGACGACGGAGGGGAGCAGTACGGGGCGCCGCGGGCGGAGGCCCTGCGGCTCGCCGCGCTGGTCGAGGGCACCGACCTCGGCCGGACGAAGGCGGCCGTGGCCCGGCTGACGGCGGGCATCGCCCGCTGCGAGGCCGCCGGGCTGCCGGAGGCGGCGGGGGTGCTGGCCGATCTGCGGGAGCGGCTCGCCGCGGGGGAGTGAGCCGGAGGCGTGGGCCGGGGGCGTGAGCCGGCCGGGGCCGGGGCCGGGGCGTGCGTGCCCCGGCCCCGGCCGCAACCCCGGGCTCAGCCTCAGCCCCGGCCGATGGCGGCCGGCGTGCCGTCAGCAGGGTCCGTCGTCGCCCCAGACGCCCCACTGGCCGCTGGCGCTCGGCACCTCGTTGAGGGTCCACCACTTCGCGTGGTACTTGTGGCCGTTGTACGAGACCTTGTTGCCCGAGGTGTACGTGGTGCTCGCGCTCCACGCCGGGTCGGTGCAGGTCCCCGAGGTGGGCGGCGGCGAGCTGGGCGGAGTGGTCGGCGGAGTGGTGGGCGGGGTGGTCGGCGGGGTCGCCCCGGCGAACTTCACGGTGTACTTGGTGAAGTCCCAGTCGTTCTGGACCACGCTGGAGCAGGAGCCGGACAGCCCCGGGTCGACGGTGCCTGGGCACTGGCGGTCCCGGTTGACCGACCAGTAGGTGTACCGGGCGAGGTGGTGGGCGGTGGCGAAGTCCAGTACGGCCTGGAAGTCCGCCTGCCGGAAGTACTCGGCGGCGTCGGTGCGGCCGTTCATCATCGACACGCCCTCGTGGGCGTACGCGGTGGCCTCGGACCAGCCGAAGGTGGTCTGCAGGATCTGGTTGAACTTCACCAGCGCGTCGGTCTGGGCGGCCGCGCCGTTGAACCCGCCGTCGAACGGCATGATCGAGTAGTTGTCCGGCGTGAACCCCTGGGACTTGGCCTCGTTCAGCATCTGGGTGCCGAACCAGCCGGTGCCCGCGTTCGTCCCGGCGGTGGTGATCGAGACGTACAGGCCGGGGTTGTTCTGCTGGAGGATGCGCGCCGCGCCGATCTCGTTGTGGATCGCCGCGGTGTTCTCGTACTCCGGCTCCTCCAGGTCGAAGTCGATCGCCTTCAGCTGGTACTTGGTGATCGCCTTCTGGTAGCCGGCGGCGGTGGCCTCCGGGGTGCCGCAGACCTGGCCGAGCTTGGTGCCGCCGTACCCGCCGACGGAGACCGAGACGTCGCCGCCCTTGGCCCGGACGGTCTGGATGACGCCGGGCATGGTGGTGTCGGTGTCGATCGAGGAGGTGCCGCCCCAGGCCGGGGAACAGCCGTTGCCCTGGGCCAGGATGAACGCCAGCTGGAAGGCCTTCTGCCCGGTGGCGTCCATCACCGCCGCGGCGTCCGGCGGGCTGTTGTCCTCGGGCATCAGGTAGGGCGCCGAGGCGTACCAGTTGCTGCCGAGGCCGGCGACGGTGTCGGCGGCGGCCGAGCCGGTGCCGGCCAGTGCGGCGGCCCCGCCGGCGACCAGGCCGAGCACACCGGCCACGGCGACGGCGACCCGGCGCGGACGGCGGCGGCCCGGGGGGTTCGGGTTCCGGGTGGCGGGGTGTGGGGGGAGTGCGCGTTCCATCGGAGGCCCTTCCAGGCGGGGACGGCGGTGGGGGGAGGGCCTGCTCGCGCCGGAGTGGGGGTGGCGCGCAGGCCCAACGGTCCTTCGGCGCGGGGTGGTTGCCGATGGCTGTCACTGGTATAGACCTGTCGAGGAAGGCCGGTCAACCCCAAAGAGGTCAAGCCGTCGGCCCCGCCCGGGCGGGGCCGACGGGGGCCCGGAACCTAGCGGACCTGGCCGCGGCGCGACGGCGGCGGTGCGACGGGCCCGGCCGACTTCAGCGTGCGCAGCACCGGCGCAGACTCCAGCGCGGTGATCTCCGGGACGCTTCCCAGCCGCCGGGTCAGGTAGCGGTGCAGGTCCGCCGGGTCGGTGCACAGCGCGGTGGCGGTGAGGTTGCTCGGCCCGGTGGTCGCCGCGACCAGCGCGAGTTCGCGGTGGGTGGCCAGCGCGCGGCCGACCCGGTCCAGGTGCGCGGGGGCGACGCTCATCCACAGCAGCGCCTGCATGTCGGCCCCGAGCAGCCGGGTGTCGTACTCCACGTCGAGGAAGACCGTGCCGTCGGCGCGGAGTTCGGCCAGCCGGCGGGCGACGGTGGCGGGGGTGTGCCCGGTCGCGGCGGCCAGGTCGCCGAGCGGGGTCCGGCCGTCCCGGTGGAGTTCGGCGAGCAGCGCGTGGTCGGTGCGGTCCAGCCCGGTCGGCGACCGGATCGCACCTGCCGTCGCCCGGCTCGGGCCCGCCGTCGCCCGGCCCGGCCCCGTCTCGGCGGGCCGCAGCCGGGCCTCCTGCTCCTCGGTCAGCGCGTCGGTGCTGCCCGGCCAGGCGGACGGCCCGCCGCGGTAGGTGTGCAGCAGGCAGTGGGCGGAGACGGCGGTGACGGCGGCGGTGCGCGGGATGTCGCGCAGCAGCAGGCTGTGGCCGTCGGTGCCCGGAGCGGTCTCGACGATGGCGGTGATCTCGGTGCCGCCGGAGGTCAGTTTGACCCATGCGGTGTCGGGGCGCCGGACCAGCGCCTGGGCGAGGCCCTGGGCGGTGTGCGGGCCGGCGGTCAGGCGCAGCAGCCACTGGGCCCGGCCGGCCCGGTGCGGGTCGGCGAGCCCGACGACCCGCAGCCCGGCCTCGGTGCGCAGCCGCCGGTAGCGGCGGGCGACGGTCTGCGGCGACACGTCGAGGACGGCGGCGATCCGGCTGAACGGGGCGCGCCCGTCGATCCGCAGGGCGTGGACGACGGCGCGGTCGAGCTCATCCGGCATGTGCGGTCCCCTGCGGTTCGGCGGTGGGCTCCGATTCTGCCCGGTCCGGCCTCGCCGCGTGCCGTGCCTCCGCGTCCGGCCCTGACGCGTCCGGGCCGGCTGTGGGCGGTTCGCCGCCGGGTGTGCGCATCCCCCTGGTGGCCGCGGCGAGCAGCACCAGCGCGCCCAGCGCCACCCAGCAGGCGCGCTGCGCCCCGGCGGTGTCCGGACCGGCGAGGTAGACCCGTCCGAGCACCGCGACGCCGAGGGTCGCGCCCAGCTGCTGCACGGCGTTGAGCAGGCCCGCCGCCGAGCCGGTCTCCTGCGGCCGCAGCGGTCGCAGGGCGGTGGTGAAGAAGGCGGGGGTGAACAGGCCCTGGCCGGCGCCCAGCACCACCAGTGCGCAGGACAGCGGTGCCGGGCTCCCGCCGGCCCGGTAGGCGCCGGCGACGGCGAGCAGGCCGAGGGCCAGCGCCGCGAGCCCGACCGGCATGACCTTCGCCCCGTACCGGGGCAGCAGCCGCGCCCCCGTGTACCAGGAGGCCGCGGCCATCCCGGCCGAGCCCGGCAGCAGCGTCAGTCCACAGGTCAACGCATCGGCCCCGGAGCCCAGTTGGAGCTGGAGGACGACGACCAGGGTGAGCCCGGTGGTGACCGCGAAGAACAGGGCCGAGCAGGCCAGCGCCGCGGGGAAGCGCACCGAGGTGAACAGGCTCCGCTCGATCAGGGTGGCGGCGCCGCGCCGGGCACCGCGCCGCTGGTGGGCGCCGAAGCCCACCGTGAGGGCGGCCCCGGCGGCGAGCGAGGCCAGCGCCGGGGCGTCCGTCACCGAGCCCTCGGGCCGGAGCAGCGGCAGCACCACCAGCCCGGTGGCCGCGGCGGCGAGCGTGCTGCCGGCCGGGTCGAGTCCGGGCCGGTGCGGGGCACGGTCCTCCGGCAGCAGCGGGGCGACGGCCAGCACGGCGAGGGCGAGCGGCAGGTTGACCAGGAAGACCGCGCGCCAGGAGGAGCCGAGCAGGTCGGCGTGGGTGAGCAGCCCGCCGAGGACCGGTCCGCAGAGCGCGGCCAGCCCCATCACCGGGCCGATGGTGCCCAGCGCGCGCCCCGTCTCGGGCCCGCGGAACAGGGCCTTGATCAGGCCGATGGTCTGCGGCACGACGACGGCCGCGGTCGCGCCCTGGACGGCCCGGAAGGCGAGCAGGGCGGCGAGCGTCGGCGCGCAGGAGCAGGCCAGCGAGGCGAGCAGGAAGCCGGCGACGCCGGTGCGGAACACCCGGCGCCGCCCGTACCGGTCGCCGAGCCGGCCACCGGTGAGCAGCAGGACGGCGAACGGCAGGGTGTAGGCGGAGGTCAGCCAGGGCACGGCGGCGGCCGGTCCGCCGAGGTCGGCGCGCATGGCGGGCGCGGCGACCTGCACGATCGTCGCGTCCAGCAGGTTCATCGCCTCGGCGGTGAGCAGGGCGCAGAGCGCCGTCCAGCGGTGCGGGTACGGGCGGGACTGGGCGGGCACGGGTTCCCCCTCGGGTGGTGACGCGACTGCCGCCACCCTCCGGCCCGTGCGTGATGCGGACCAGCCGCCGGCCACTGCATCGACGAAAAACGCCATCGGTCCGGCCCGGGCCGCCGAAAAGTTCCGCCGGGCACCGCCCCCGGTCAGATCCCGGTGGCCCCGGCCCCCACTCGGGCTCCCACCCCGACCCCTGCGCCCGCCCCCGCCCGCACCGCGGCCAGCAGTCCGGTGACGGCCGGGGACCACGGCCGGCCGGCCGGGCCGGTGAGGGTGAGCGTGCGGTGGACGGCGGGCCGGATCGGTACCAGCACGCAGTCGGCCGGCACCATGGTGAGCGCCAGCGCGGGCATCACGGAGACCCCGACGCCCGCGTGCACCATGCCGATCAGCGTGTTGAGGTCGCGGATCCGGTGCCGGGGCGCGAACCGGGTGCCGGCCCGGCGGTACGACTCGCGGATGTGGCGCTCGCAGCCGCCCTCCGAGAGCAGGAAGTCGTCGTCCTCCAACTCGGCGACGTGGATGCTCCGTTGCCCGGCGAGCGGGTGGTCGCGGCGCAGCAGCGCGTGCATCGAGTCCGCGCCGAGCGCGACCGCCCCGGGCGGGTGCGGGCCGGCGTCGACCAGGACCGCGGCGTCGACGGTGCCGGCCGCCAGCCAGGTGGCCAGTTCGGCGTCCTCGCCCTCGAAGACCCGGACGGTGACCTGCGGGTGGGCGGCCTTCCAGTCGCGGAGCAGCCCGGGCAGCAGCGCCTGGCAGACGGTGGTCGGTGCGGCGAGCCGGACGGTGCCGGTGAGGCCGCCGGAGTGCCGGGTGGCGACGGCCCGGACGGCGGCGGCGGACGCGACGGCCGTCCGGGCGTGCGGGAGGACCTGCTCGCCCAGCGGGGTGGGCCGGGCCGGGGTGCCGCGCAGCAGGACGGGTGCGCCGAGCACCCGCTCCAGCGCGGCCACGGCGTGCGAGACGGCGGACTGGCTGATGCCCAGTTCGTCCGCGGCCGCACCGAACCCGCCGGTGTCGGCGACCGCGACCAGGGCCCTCAGCTGGGCCAGGTTGACCTCCGGGGCCATGAGACTTCCTCATCCGTGGGGCACCGCGACTTGTTGGACTCATGCTCCGCCGCCCGGCCACCCTGTGTCCAGGCGGATGCCGGACGGGACGAGGGGGAGGTGGTCGGGGTGCGGCGCTGGTTGCCGGGCTTCGTGGCGCTGTCGGCGATCTGGGGCGCGAGCTTCGCGCTGATCAAGGTGGCGGTGGAGGCGGGGGTGCCGCCGGTCTGGGTGGCGTTCTGGCGTTGCGCCCTCGGTGCGGCCACGCTCTGGGCGATCCTCCTGCTGCGCCGCGGGGGCGCCCCGCGCGACCGTGCGCTCTGGGGGCACTCGGCAGTGGTCGCGGTGCTGCTCAACAGCGTGCCGTTCACCCTGTTCTCGTTCGGGGAGACCAGGGTGAGCTCGGTGCTCGCCGGAGTGCTGAACGCGACCACCCCGCTGTTCACACTGCTGTTCGCGGTGCTGGTCGTCCCGCAGGAGCGCCGCCCCGGCGTGCGCCGGCTGTGCGGCCTCGCCGTGGGCTTCGCCGGCGTGCTCACGGTGCTGGGGGTCTGGCGCGGCATCGGCTCCGGCGAGGCCGTCGGCGGCCTGGCCTGTCTGGCCGCGGCCTGCTGCTACGGCGCCGGCTTCGCCTACCTGCGCCGCTTCCTGTCCGGCCGTCCGGAGTCCGTGGTCGCCCTGTCCGCCGTCCAGATCACCTGTGCGACCGCGGAGTCGGCGGTCATCGCGCCGCTCGCCGCGGGCGCCCCGCACTGGCCGGGTGCGGGCGGGGCCGGCGCCCTGCTGGTCCTGGGCGCGGTGGGCACCGGCCTGGCGTACCTGCTCAACCTCGGCCTGGTCCGCACCGCGGGCACCGGGGTGGCCTCGGCCGTCACCTACGTCATGCCGCTGTGGTCGACCGCCCTCGGCGCCGTCCTGCTCGCCGAGCCGGTCGGCTGGAACGCGCTCGTCGGCGGCGCCCTGGTGGTCGCGGCCGTCGCCCTCACCCGCCCGCGTCCGCCCGTCGCCGGCCCGCTCCCGGCAGCGGCCCCGAAGGACCGTCACCCGGTCGGCTAGAGCGACCGGATGAGCGCGGGGGCGCAGCGGCCGGTGGCCGTCCGGGCCGCGCTCTCCCCCGGCCGGTCCCGGCCGGTCCCTACCGGCCGGTTCCATGGCATCGCCGCGGGTCCGCGCGGTCGGCAGGGCCGGGTCGGGTCCCGCGGTCGGGTTTCCCCGCCATCCGGCCGGGCTCCGCGGGGGCGGGTCCGGCGCCCGGTCTGACGTTCGGTGTCCGGTGGATTACGGAAAGTCCCCATCGCCCCGCTAGGGTGGCCGCCGTGGTGAGGTCGTGGGATGCGGCGGTGGAACGGGCGCAGGACCGGCTGGCGGCGGGTCCGCTGCTGCGGGTGGCCGCCGAGGGGGACGAACGGCGGTTCGCCCGCTGGGACTTGGCGTCCCTGGTGGAGGGTGAGCTGGGTGAGCGGGTGGATCCGGACGTCCTGGCGCCCGACGCCGAGCGGCGGTGGCGCGAGGCGCTCGGCGAGAGCGGCCGGGAGTGGCCCGGCGGTGAGCTGTACCGGCGCCGCTACTGGGTGCTCGACGGGGGCGGCGCGGTGGCCGGCACGGTGGCCGTCGACAACTGGACCAGGGGGTCGGGCCAGCTCGCCCTCTCCTCCCTCTACCTGCGCCCCGGCGCGCGCGGCCGGGGGCTGGCCGCCGGGGTGCTGGACGAGGTGTACGCGGCGGCCACCGTCGAGGGCCTGCCCGGCTTCCGGCTGGAGGCGCACTGGACCTGGCAGCACGCCGTCCGCTACTACCTGCGCCGCGGGCTCTGGGTGGTCGGCTGGAAGCACTCGCTGACCCTCGCCCGGGTGCCCCGGCTGCCGCGCTACCAGGTGCGGGAGGAGGCCGGCTGGCTGCACCTGCTGGTGTCCGACCGGGTGCGCGGCTGGGTGTCGATGCTCGCCGCCGGCCACGAGGGCGACTGGCTGCGGCTGGACGAGACGCCCGAGTACCGCTCCGCCGACGGCTGGGTGCACGGCTACGCGCGTTCCACGCTGGCGCTGCACCTGGCGCTGGCCGGCCGGCCGCTGGTGCGCGGGCCGCAGTGGTGGGCGGAGGCGTGGCGCTGGTCGGACGCGGGGGAGCCGGAGGGCCTGGCATACCGGATCGAGCACGTCGAGCAGTCGGCCCGGGCGGCCGGCCGCCGGGTGGTCAGCCCGTACCGCCCGGCGGTGGCGGCCGCCCGGCTGGCAGACTCGGGGGATGGCTGAGATCGAGATCGACGGCGGGCCCGCCGACCCGGCGCGGCTGGCCGCGCTGGGGTTGCTCAACTACGGGCACTTCACCACCCTGCGCGTGGCGGAGGGCAGGGCCAGGGGGCTGGCGCTGCACCTGGACCGGCTGGTCCGGGACTGCCGGACGCTGTTCGCCGCCGGCCTGGACCGGGCAGCGGTGCGCGAGCGGATCCGGGCGGTGCTGCCCGCCGACGGCGCACCGGTGACGGTCCGGGTGACGGTGTACGACCCGGAGCTCGGCCTGGAGCGCCCGGCCGGCCCGGCCGTGCCCCGGCTGCTGGTCACCACCCGCCCGGCCGCGGCCGCCGTGCCCGCCCCGCTGCGGGTCCGGACGGTGGCCTACCGCCGGGAGCTGCCGCAGGTGAAGCACGTCGGCCTGTTCGGTCTGGTCCACCAGCGGCGCAGCGCCCAACTCGACGGCTTCGACGACGCGTTGCTGGTCGATCCGGACAGCGGCCTGGTGACGGAGGGCGCCACCTGGAACCTCGGTCTGCTGGACGGCCGCCGGCTGGTCTGGCCGCAGGGCCCCAGCCTGCCCGGCGTGACGGCGGCGCTGCTGGCGGGTGCGTACGACGGGCCGCAGTCCCACGAGCCGGTGGACGCCGCCGGGTTGGCCGGGTTCCGGGCCGCGTTCGCGGTGAACGCGGGCGTCGGCGTCCGGCCGGTCGCGGCGATCGACGGCACCGCGTTCGACCCCGGTGACGCCGTCCTGGCCGAGCTGCGCGCCGCCTACGAGGCCGTCCCCGCCGACGAGGTGTGAACGCCGGTGCCCCGGGGCGGGCGGCGGGCTCCCGGGCGGATCGACCGGTGCACGAAGGGCTCGCTCGTACGGGTGACAAACGGCGTCCCGGCAGGCGCAATGGGGTGGCGGTCGAGCCCAAGACCCTTTATCGGCAGTGATCGTGATGTCGGATCAGCTACGCTCTCGCCCGCCCCGACCGACCCGCCGAAGCAGAGAGTAGCCCGACATGAGCAGTCCTCCCGCGGCCCCGGCACCCCGCTGGCCGCTGATCCTGCTGCGCATCACCGCGACCACCCTGGCACTCCTGGCGCTGCTCCAGGCCATGCTGGCCGGCAGTTTCCTCAACGGCACCTACGAGTCGCTCAAGGACCACGAGGGCAACGCGATGACGCTCGCCACCGTGGCCGTCCTCCAACTGGCGGCGGCCGCGCTGGTGCGCCGGCCCGGCCGCGGACCGCTCTGGCCGCTGTGGACCACCGCCGTGCTCGTCGTCGCCGTCACCGGCCAGATCACCGCGGGCTACGCGCGGGCGATCGGCGTGCACGTCACGCTGGGCGTCCTGCTGGTCAGCGCCGTCCTGTTCGGCCTGGTCGGCGCCTGGCGGCTGCCGCTGCCCGCCCCGGCCGGCGCGCTGCCCGGGCCGGACGGCAGCGGGCGGCTGCCGCGTCCCGGCGGGCCGGTGGAGGTGTCCAAGTGAACCGCCGCCGGTTCCTCGGCATCGGCGCCTCCGTGCTCGGTGCGGGCGCGCTGGCCGCCGTGGCCGTCCCGTCCGCCGCCCGGCTGTTCGCCGAGGGCCGCCCGGGCCGGCTGCTCACCAGCGAACTCGACCTGCCGGAGGCCTTCCGCGTCCCGCTGCCGGTGCCCGCGGTGCTCCAGCCGGTGCGCAGCGACGCGACCTCCGACTACTACGAGGTCACCCAGCAGGTCGCCCGGCTGGAGATCCTGCCCGGGGTGCGGACCGAGGCCTGGACGTACAACGGCAGCTTCCCCGGGCCGACGGTGGTCACCCGCTCCGGCCGGGCCGCGGTGGTCCGGCACCGCAACGAGCTGCCGGTGCCGTCCGTGCTCCACCTGCACGGCGGGCACACCCCGGCCGACAGCGACGGCTACCCCACCGACCTGCTGCTGCCGGTCGGCTCCACCGGAGCCGCCGCCCAGGGCGCGGCGGGGATGCCGGGAATGGCGGGGATGGAGCACGGCGGCGGACGCAGCGTCACCGGCGAGCGCACCCACACCTATCCGGGCCTCCAGCGCGCCGCCACCCTCTGGTACCACGACCACCGGATGGGCTTCACCGGGCCCGGCGTCTGGCGCGGACTGGCCGGCTTCCACCTCGTCCACGACGACGAGGAGGCCGCCCTGCCGCTGCCACGCGGCGACCGCGACCTCCCGCTGATGCTCGCCGACCGCTCCTTCGCCGCCGACGGCTCCTTCCGGTACCCCTCGACCGACGCCGCGCTGGCGGTGCCCGGCGTCACCGACGACTACATGAACGGCGTCCTGGGGGACGTCATCCTGGTCAACGGCGCCCCCTGGCCCCGGCTCGACGTCGACCGCGCCCGCTACCGGCTGCGGGTGCTCAACGCCTCCAACACGCGCCAGTACCGGCTCGAACTGGACCCGCAGCCCTCCGGGGGCGACGCCCTGGTCCAGATCGGCTCCGACGGCGGCCTGCTGGCCGCCCCGGTCGCCCACGACGCTCTGGAGATCGCCCCCGCCGAGCGCTTCGACCTCGTCGTCGACTTCTCCCGCTACGCCCCCGGCACCCGGGTGCGGCTGCTCAACCGCTTCGGCAGCGGCCGCACCGCGGAGGTGATGTGCTTCGACGTCTCCTCCCGGCAGGTCGCCGACGACTCGACGGTGCCCGACCGGCTCTCCACCGTCGAGGAGCTGGACGCCTCCGCCGCCGTCACCACCCGGGACTTCGCCTTCCGCCGCAGCCGAGGCCTCGGCTGGACCATCAACGGCGACGCGTACCAGCCGGGCCGCGACCTCGCCCGGCCCGCGCTCGGCAGCGTCGAACGGTGGCGCTTCACCAGCGACCTGCACCACCCCGTCCACGTCCACCTGAACCACTTCCAGGTGATCGGCCGCAACGGCGGGGCGCCGGGCGCGTACGACGCGGGCTGGAAGGACACCGTCGACCTGCGTCCGGCCGAGGGGGTCGAGGTACTGGTGCGCTTCACCGACTACGCGGGGACGTACATGCTGCACTGCCACAACCTGGAGCACGAGGACATGGCGATGATGGCGGACTTCACAGTGGGGTGAGCCCGGCTTTCATCCGGACGGCGCAGTGCCGGGGGTGCGTGCGGTGCGGCCCCCGGCACTCCTGCCCTAGCGTCGCGAGAAGGCGCACCTTCGCCTTCCGGCCGACCGAGGAGCCGCGCATGACCACCCCCGCCGAACGCCGCCGCGCCGGCCGGACCGCCCGCCAGCGCGTCTCCCGCTCCGCCCACGGGCGGTGGATCCCCGCGGCGGACCGCCCCGATCCGGTCACCGTGCTCCAGGAGCAGGCGGCCGACCGGGTCGCCCGGCTGCTGCCCATCCGCTACGGGCGGATGGTCGAGACCCCGTTCACCTACCTGCGCGGTGCCGCCGCCGTCATGGCGGCCGACCTCGCCGCCGTCCCGAACACCGAGCTCACCGTGCAACTCTGCGGCGACGCCCACCTGTTGAACTTCGGCGTGTACGCCTCCCCGGAGCGTGCGCTGCTCTTCGACGTCAACGACTTCGACGAGACCTACCCCGGCCCCTTCGAGTGGGACGTCAAACGCCTCGCCGCCAGCGTTGCCGTCGCCGCCCGGGACAACGGGCAGGACGACGAACGGGCCCGCCGCGCCGCCCGCGCCGCCGCCCTCGGTTACGCCACCGCGATGCGCCGGCTCGCCGGGCTCGGCGAACTCGACGTCTGGTACGCCCGGATCGACACCGAGGACCTGCTGCCGCTGCTGCGCACGCCCAAGCAGCGCAAGCGCTTCGAGGCCGGGATCGCCCACGCCCGCCGGCGCACCAGCCTGCAGGCCTTCGAGAAGCTCACCGAGGTGCGGGACGGCCGCCGGCGCATCATCAGCGCGCCGCCCCTGATCGAACCCCTGAAGAAGGACGAACTGCGCGGCGTCGGGCGGGTGTTCAGCGACTACCGGGCCACCCTCGCCGAGGACCGCAGGGTCCTCCTGGACCGCTACCGCTTCGTCGACGCGGCGATGAAGGTCGTCGGCGTCGGCAGCGTCGGCACCCGGTGCTTCATCGTCCTGCTGGAGGGCCGGGACACCCGGGACCCGCTGTTCCTGCAGATCAAGGAGGCCGGCCGGTCGGTGCTGGAGTCCCAGCTGCCGACCACCCGGGTCGACGCCGAGGTCGCCGCCCACCACGGCGGCCGCCGCGTCGTCACCGGCCAGCACCTCATGCAGGCCGCCAGCGACATCTTCCTCGGCTGGACCACCGGCCCGGCCGGCCGCCACTTCTACGGCCGCCAGCTGCGCGACATGAAGGGCTCCGTCGAGGTCGCCGAGATGACCGTGCACGGTCTGCGCGACTACGCGGACCTCTGCGGCCGCACCCTCGCCCGCGCCCACGCCCGCACCGGGGACCGCCTCGCCATCGCCGGGTACCTCGGCGGCGCCGACACCTTCGCCGAGGCGATCGCCGACTTCTCCCTGCAGTACGCCGACCAGACGGCGCTGGACCACGCCCAACTGGTCGCCGCGATCGACGCCGGCCGGGTCAAGGCCACCCGGGGCGTGTGAGGGCGCCCGGGCGGGTGGTCCGCCACCCGCCCGGGCGGTTCCGTGCGGCCCCGGCGGCCCCGGCGGACCGGTACGGGCTCCCGGCGGGTCACCGCGGCCCCGGGCCGGTCACCGCGAACCCGGCAGGGTGAGCGCGGCCAGGCGCTCCAGCTGCTCGGCCTGCCCGGCGAGGTCCATGGCGCCCAGCCGGGCGACCACGTGCCGGGCGCCCGCGGCGGCGTACCGGCCGAGGACGGCGGCCACCTCCTCGGGCGTCCCCAGCGCGACGGCCTGGATCCGCTCCACCTCCGCCAGCGGCAGGCCGTAGTTGGCCAGCGCGTAGGCGTCCATCACCTCGCGCGCCGCCGCCGCGTCGCGGTCGATCCGGACGTTGACGAACAGCGCCGGCGTCACCGCCCCCGGGTCCCGCCCCGCCTCCCGGGCGGCCTCCCGCACCGCGCCCAGCCCGGTGGCGTAGGCCCGGGGGTCGGGCGGGTACGGCAGCCAGCCGTCGTAGTCGCGGCCGGTGCGGGCCAGTGCGGCCGGCGTCGCGCCGCCGAGCCACAGCGGCGGCCCGCCCGGGCGGAACGGGGCCGTCGCGGGCGGGAGTTCGGCGAAGTCGTGGAACTCGCCGCGGAACTCCGTCGCCCCGCTCCACAGCGCCCGCCAGAGCGCCACCGTCTCGTCCAGCCGGGCGAACCGCCGCTCCCACGGCACCTGCGACAGCTCGTGCAACGGCCGCCCGAACCGGCCCGGGAAGCCCGCCCCGACCGCGACCGTCAGCCGGCCGCCGGAGAGCAGGTCGACCGAGGCCAGGGTCTGGGCGGCCTGGACGGGGCGGCGCAGCACCGGCAGCAGCGCCCCGGTGCCCAGCCCGATCCGCTCCGTCACCGGGGCGAGGGCCGCCAGCATGGTGAGCGGCTCGATCCGAGGGGTGAGCAGCGAGTCGTTGACGAAGAGCGAGGCGAAGCCGAGCTCCTCGGCCCGGCGGGCGAATCCGATCAGCTCACGAGGGTCTCCGGCGGGCGCCCACTGGGCCTGGCCGGTCGGAAGAAACACACCGATGTCCATGGCCCCGATCCTGCCGACCGCGGAGAATCGGCTCAATTCCCGCCGGGGAATGGCGGTTTCGGCCGTTCCGGGGTTGGCTGGCAGCATGGACTTCCCCCAGGCCCTGCGCGAGCGCCGCACCGACCGCCGCCTCAGCCAGCTGGACCTCGCCACCCGCGCCGGCACCACCCAGCGCCACCTCAGCTTCATCGAGTCCGGCCGTTCCGTCCCCGGGCGGGGCATGGTCGTCCGGCTCGCCGAGTCGCTGGAGCTGCCGCTGCGCGACCGCAACGAGCTGCTGCTGGCCGCCGGCTTCGCCCCCGTCTACCCGGAGACGCCCCTGGACGGGCCGGAGCTGGCCCCGGTCCGGGCGGCGATCGACCACATCCTGACCGGCCACCTCCCGTACCCGGCCCTGGTGGTGGACCGGCGCGGCGACGTCGTCGCCGCCAACGCCGCGCTCGACCTGCTCACCGAGGACGCCGACCCCCGGCTCGTCGGCCCGGGCACCAACGCCTACCGGCTCGCCCTCCACCCCGACGGCCTCGCCCCGCGGATCCGCAACTTCCCCACCTGGGCCCGGCACATCCTGGAGCGCACCCGGCACCTGGGCGAGCTGCACGCCGAACTGTCCGGCTACGTCCCGGACCCGGACCCGGGGGAGCAGCACCTGGGCTTCGCCGTCCCCCTGGAGCTGGACACCTCCGCCGGCGAGCTCCACCTGATGACCACCGTCACCACCTTCGCCACCGCCGTGGACGTCACGCTCGCCGAACTCAAGCTGGAGGCCTTCCTGCCCACCGACCCGGCCACCACCGAGGCCCTGCTCAGCGCCCGGGGAACTGGTAGTCCGCGGTGATCCGGCCGTCCGCCCCCACCACCACGAACTCCAGGCCGCCGCCGACCGCCTCCCCGCCCGCGCTCGGCGCCATCTCCCAGCCGAAGGTGACCACGTCCCGCAGCCGCAACGCGTCCTTCCGCGCCCGGAAGGTGAACTCCCCGGGTGCCACGAACTCCTGGTACGCCCGTGTCACCCGCACCTCCAGCTCCGCGTGGCCGCGGGCCTCCAGCACCGGGTCGTCGAATCCCACCCGGGCCGCCGCCTCCCGCACCTCGACCGGCGGGTGCAGCAGGTGCACGGCCTCCGGTGCCCACAGGGCGGCGATCGCCTCGCGGCGCCGCTGCGGGTCCGCCTCCGTCCACACCGCGGCGTAACGGTCGGCGATGTCCTGCGCGTCGATGCTCATGTCCCTGCCTCCTGGCGTCCGTTCGGTACGACCCCCATGCTCCGGGCCGCCCTGCCGCGGAACAATTCCCGCCGCGGAATGCCCCGGGCCGGCGCGTCGGTGCGCCCGCGGAAATTGCGCTTGCCCTGGTCGGGCGGGTGGCGTTGGCTGGGGCGCATGACCGAACCGCACACCGAACTGCACACCGAACGCCTGCTGATCCGCCGCTGGCGCGAGAGCGACCTCGCGCCGTGGGCGGCGATGAACGCCGACCCCGAGGTCCGCGAGCACCTGGGCGACGTCCTCACCCGCGAGCAGGCCGACGCCTCGGTGGCCCGGTTCGAGGCCGCGACCGAGCGGCGCGGGTACGGCTGGCTCGCCGTCGAGGTGCGGGAGAGCGGCGAGTTCGTGGGCTTCGCCGGCCTGGACGACGTCGACGAGGGCCTGCCGTTCACCGGCGTCGAGATCGGCTGGCGGCTGGCCCGCACCGCGTGGGGCCGCGGCTACGCGACGGAGGCGGCCCGCGCCGTCCTGGCGCACGGCTTCGACACCCTGGGGCTGCCGGAGGTCCTCGCCGTCACCACCGCCACCAACCTCCGCTCCCAGGCCGTCATGCGCCGCCTCGGCATGGTGCACGACCCGGCCGTCGACTTCGACGACCCGGACGCCCCCGAGGGCCCGCTGCGCCCCAACGTGGTCTTCCGCCTCGACCGCGCCGGGTACCGGGCCTGAGCCGGACACCGGTGCCGGGCGGGAGCGTGACCGGTGCCGGGCCCGAGAACGTGACCGTCACCATGCCTGAGCAGGGCTCCGATCGTCGGCGGCGTGTGCCAGCATGACCTGCATGTTGGCGATCGGGGTGCAGGAGAACGACGGGACGCGGCACCGGAGGGTGGGCGCGGAGGTCCTGGCGCGGCTGGTGCGGCGGATCGGCGCGGACGGGGACCGCTTCCTCGTCGTGCAGCGGATACCGGACCTGCCCGACGTGTACATCCAGGTGTGGCACGCCGAGGGCGGGGACTACGAGCTCGAGCACCGCGACGGCTCCGCCGAGCGGCACTTCGGGGTCCGGCTGGACGAGCCGGAGGCGGTCGTCGCCGCGATGACGGGCTGGTCCCGCGGCGAGCCCGGCTGGGGCGCGGGCCTGGACTGGCGGCCGCTGGCCACCGGGCCGGCGCCCGAGCCCGTCCCGCCGCTGGACCTGCCGCCGGGGGAGCTGGGGCTGCTGCTGGACCGGCTGCGGCTCACCCTGGCCGGCGGCTACGCCACCCGGGCCGACCTCGCCGAACTCGCCGAGGACTACCTGGTCTCCGGTGACCGCCGGCCGGTCTCCCGGGCCCAGGCCGAGCAGCTGGCCGACCGGCTCTGGCTGGAGCGCGTCGGCGAGCAGACGGGGTGGATCGGCGAGACCGACCCGGAGCGCCTCACCCGGGCCTTCGCGGCCCTGGAGGAGGCCGGCATCACGGCCCGCGAGGACTTCACCTGCTGCCGCACCTGCGCCGACGAGGAGATCGCCGCGGACGGCGCGCCGGACGCCCGCGGCTACGTCTACTTCGACGCCCAGGGCACCGACGCCGCGGCCGCCGGCGAGGGGCTGTCCCTGCACTACGGCGGCTTCGACGCCTCCCCGCTCACCACGACGGCCATCGGTCACGAGGTGGTCGCCGCCCTCACCGACGCCGGCCTGCAGACGGTCTGGAACGGCGACGCGTCGCGCGTGGTGGAGCTGCGCCCCCTGTTGTGGCGCCGCCGTCTGGTCGGCTGAGCGTCCACCCGGGCCGGCCCGGGGCCGACGCGGGGCCGCTCCGGGGGCACGCCGCCGTCCGGGGCCGCCGGCGTGCCCGGGGGCGTCAGGGCACCAGGATCCGCAGGGCGCCCGGGGCGACGCTCACGTCGACGGGCAGCGGGGCGATGAACTCGCCGTCGGCGTAGGCGGTGATGCCGGGGGAGTCGATCCGCAGGCCGGTGGTGCGGTGGGTGGTGACCTCGGGGCGGGTGGTGTGGGTGCCCTTGAACAGGGTGGGGAAGAAGCGGGCGATCCGCAGCCGGGGCATGGCGTCGACCAGGGTGACGTCGAGGAGCCCGTCGTCGGGCACGGCGGCGGGGCACATGAGCATGCCGCCGCCGTAGCTGCCGGTGTTGCCGACGGCGGCGAGGGTGAGGTCGCGTTCGATGACGGTGCCGTCGGCGAGGGTGAGGCGGAAGGGCAGCGGCCGGAGGTTGGCGAACTCGGCGAGGATGGCCAGGTTGTAGCGCATCCGCCCGCGCGGCCACCGGAGCCGGTTGGCGCGGTCGCTGACCAGCGAGTCGAAGCCGGTGGCGAGGACGGAGCCGAACCAGCGGGCGGTGCCGTCGCCGGTGGTGATCCGGCCGAGGTCGACGGTCCTGGTCCGGCCCGCGGCGACGACGGCCGCGGCGGCCTCGGGGTCGTCGCGGGGGATGCCGTAGGCGCGGGCGTGGTCGTTGCCGGTGCCGGCGGGTATCACGCCGAGCGGCACCGGGGTGCCGGCGACGGCCTGCAGGGCGAGGTTGATCATCCCGTCGCCGCCGACGGCGACCAGTGCGTCGACGCCGTCGGCGACGGCCTCGCGGGCCAGGCGGCGGGCGTCGTCGGGGTCGCGGCCCTCGTGCCGGTCGACCCGGAGGCCGAGGGCGCTCAGGTGGGCGACGGCCCGCCGGGCGGCGGGTGCGGCGTGGCCGGCGCCCGCCGCCGGGTTGGTGAGAACGGCGACGCGGTGCACGGTTCTCGGGCCGGTCACGGGATCAGCTTGCCGGGGTTGAGGATGCCCGCCGGGTCGAGTTCGGCCTTGACGGCGCGCAGGATGCGCACGCCGAGGTCGCCGATCTCGTCGGTCATCCAGGGCCGGTGGTCGGCGCCGACGGCGTGGTGGTGGGTGATGGTGCCCCCGGCGGCGACGATGGCGTCGCCGGCGGCCCGCTTGGCGGCGGCCCACTGCGTGAGCGGGTCCTCGCCGAGGGCGGCGACGACGGTGAAGTAGAGCGAGGCGCCGGTCGGGTAGACGTGCGAGATGTGGCAGAGCACGAGGGCGCCCGGCAGGGCGCCGGTGAGCGCCTCGGTGACGGCGGCCCGCAGCTGCGGCAGCCGGCTCCAGTCGGTGGCGGTCTCCAGGGTCTCGCACAGGGCGCCGGCGCCGAGCAGGGAGTCCCGCAGGTAGGGGGCGTTGAACCGGCCGTGCTCCCAGGCGCGGGCGGGCTGCTCACCGAGGGAGGTGGCGCCGGCGGCGAGCAGGGCGTCGCGGGTGAGCCGGTGGCGGGTGGCGACCTGGTCCTCGGTGCCCTCGAAGACGGTGACGGCGAGGCAGCCGGTGACGGCGGGGGCGCCGCCGATCTGCTCGGTCATGGCGAGGTTGACCATGGTCTCGGCCTCGTCGGAGAGCCGGATGACGGTCGGGCCGGTGCCCTGCTGCTCGACGGCGCGCAGCGCGGCGGTGCCGGTGGCGAAGTCGGGCAGGCTCCAGGCCTCGTAGGCCTTGGCGGCGGGCAGCGGGTGGACGCGCAGGCGGACGGCGGTGATGACGCCGAGGGTGCCCTCGGAGCCGAGGAAGAGCTCGCGCAGGTCGGGGCCGGCGGCGGAGGCGGGGGCGCGGCCGAGGTCGAGGACGCCGACGGGGGTGACGACGCGCAGGCCGCGGACCATCTCGTCGAAGCGCCCGTACCCGGCGGAGTCCTGGCCGGAGGAGCGGGTGGCGGCGAAGCCGCCGATGGTGGCGTAGCGGAAGCTCTGCGGGTAGTGGCCGAGCTCGTAGCCGCGTTCGGCGAGCAGGGCCTCGGCGGCGGGGCCGGTGAGGCCGGCGCCGAGGACGGCCTCGCCGGAGGTCTCGTCGAGGTCGAGGAGCCGGTCGAGGCGGCGCAGGTCGAGGGAGACGACGGCGCCGTGGCCGCCGCGCTCGGGGTCGAGGCCGCCGACGACGCTGGTGCCGCCGCCGAAGGGGACGACGGCGAGGCGGCGTTCGGCGCAGAGCGCGAGGACGGCGGCGATCTCGTCCTCGCCGCCGGGCAGCACGACGGCGTCGGGCGCGTCCTGCGGCTCGCGGCTGCGGCGGCGCAGCAGGTCGGGGGTGGACTTGCCGCCGGCGCGCGGGAGCCGGTCGGCGTCGGCGGCGCTGACGTGGTCCTCACCGACGGCGTCGGCGAGGGCCTTGAGGTCGTCCGGGGTGATCCGGGAGGGGCGCAGGAGGACCTCGTCGGCGGCCGGTCCGGGGGTGGCGTCGCCGGTGACGCCGAGGGCGGCGGCGAGCAGCCCCTTGATGTCCGCGGACAGCTCCTTGGCGAGGGCCGGGTCGCCCCAGGCGTCCCACTTCATCGGGGGGAGCGGAAGTGCGGCGCCGGCCGGTCCCGCTTGCGTCTCAGGTGCCATGCGTTACAGTTTCACACATCATGTCAAGTAGTAACGCCGACTCCCCGAGCACCGGGCGGCCCCCCGGGGCGGCCCGGGCACCCCGCGCCGCCGCCGAGCCCGTCGCCGCTCCGCCCGCCGCCGCGGCACCCCGCAGCACCGACGACGTGATCCTGGACGCCGCCGCCGACCTGGTCGTCCATTTCGGCGTGCGCCGCACGCAGCTCGCGGAGATCGCGCGCCGCGCCGGGGTCAGCCGGCCGACGGTCTACCGCCGCTGGCCCGACGTCCGGGCGGTGATCGGCGCCCTGCTCACCCGGGAGATCGCGGCCACCCGGGAGGGCGTCGCCCTGGCGGCCGGGGGCGACGGCGCCCCGATCGACCGGGAGGCCTTCGTCGACGGGGTGGTCGAGGTCGCCGTCCGGCTGCGGGACCACCCGCTGCTCGGTGCGCTGCTGCACTCGGCCGACTCCGACCTGCTCCTCGAGTACGTCGTCGAACGGCTCGGCACCAGCCAGCGCGGCCTGCTGGAGGCGCTGCGCTCCGGCATCGAGCAGGGCCAGCGGCACGGTTCGGTCCGGGCCGGGGAGCCGGTCGAACTGGCCGCGATGGTCCTGCTGATCGCCCAGTCCACCGTCCAGTCGCACCGCATGGTCGCCTCCCTGCTGCCCGAGGCGGCCTGGCGGCGCGAACTGGCCAGAGCGCTGAACGGATACCTCGCGCCATGACCTCGACGTCCGCCGGGCCCTTCGCCGGTTCCGGTCAACTCAACGCGGCCCGCCGGCGGGTGGAGCTGGAGGCCCTCGCCGAGGGCCCGTCCGTCGACCTGCTGGTCATCGGCGGCGGCGTGACCGGCGCCGGCGTCGCCCTGGACGCGGCCTCGCGCGGGCTGCGCACGGTGCTGGTGGAGTCCCGCGACCTGGCCTTCGGGACGAGTCGCTGGAGCTCCAAGCTGGTGCACGGCGGCCTGCGCTACCTGGCCTCCGGCCGGATCGGGGTGGCCCGGGAGAGCGCGGTGGAGCGGGGCGTGCTGATGACCCGCACCGCCCCGCACCTGATCCGCGCGCTGCCCCAGCTGGTGCCGCTGCTGCCGGGGCTGCTGCGCCCCGGGCAGGCCTCGCTGATCCGGCTGGGCTTCCACGCCGGGGACGCGCTGCGGCTGAGCGCGGGCACCCCGGGCGCGCTGCTGCCGAGGGTGCGGCGGATCGACGCGGCCCGGACGCGGCGGCTGGTGCCGGGCGTGCGTTCCGCGGGCCTGGCCGGCGCACTGGTCGCGCACGACGGCCAGCTGGTCGACGACGCGCGGCTGGTGGTGGCACTGGCGCGCACCGCCGCGCAGTACGGCGCGAGCGTGCTGACCAGGGTGCGGGCCGAGTCGGTGACGGGCACCTCGGCCCGGCTCGTCGACACGCTGAGCGGGCAGTCGCTGACGGTGCGGGCGGGCGCGGTGGTCAACGCCACCGGCGTCTGGGCGGGCGAGGTGGACACCTCGATCCGGCTGCGGCCCAGCCGGGGCACCCACGTCCTGGTGGACGCCGCGGCGCTCGGGCACCCGACCGCCGCGCTGACCGTGCCGGTGCCCGGCTCCACCAGCCGGTTCGTCTTCGCCCTGCCGCAGCAGCTCGGCCGGGTGGCGATCGGGCTGACGGACGAGGACGCGCCGGGCCCGATCCCGGACGAGCCGGTGCCCACCGAGGGGGAGATCGCCTTCCTGCTCGACACCGTCAACACGGCCCTCAGCACCGCGCTGACCGCCACGGACGTCCGCGGCGCCTACGCGGGGCTGCGGCCGCTGATCGACACCGGCGGCGGCAGCACGGCCGACATCTCCCGCGAGCACGCGGTGCTGGAGTCGCCGTCCGGGGTGGTCACCGTGGTCGGCGGCAAGCTCACCACCTACCGGCGGATGGCCGAGGACGCGGTGGACGCCGCCGTGCGCCTGCGCGGCCTGCCGGCCCGGGCGTGCTGGACGGCCCGCCTGCCGCTGGTCGGCGCCCCGGCGCACCGGGACAGCCGGCCGGCCCCGCAGGGCGCGCCCGCCTCCCTGCTGGCCCGGCACGGCGGCGCGGCCGGGGAGGTGCTGGCCGCCGGGGAGGTCCGGCCGATCGCCGAGGGCGTGGACGTGACCCGCGCCGAGGTCGCGTACGCGGTCACCCACGAGGGTGCGCTGGACGCCGCGGACGTACTGGACCGCCGCACCCGGATCGGCCTGGTCGCGGCGGACGCCGAACGGGCCCGCCCGGCCGTCGAGGAGATCCTCGGGGACCGCCGGCCGTCCTGAGCCCGGGCGTCCCGAGGCGCGGCCCCCCGGGGGGCCGGGGGCGGGGTGTCAGCGCGCCGTGCGGTCCGCCATCGGGTGTTCGGCCCCGGCCAGCTCCAGCACGCAGGCCAGCGGGTGTTCGGTGGTGCCCGTGCGGTCCAGGCGGACGGCGAGCTGCAGCGGCGGCTCCTCGGCGGTGCGGACGGCCAGCGTCAGCGGGTAGACGCCGTGCCCGTGCACCCGGTGGAAGGCGTACTCCCGGCCGTCCACCAGCAGTTCGGTCTCGGTGATCCAGCCGGAGCGGACGTTGACGGTGACGGAGTGTCCGGCCCGGTCGAGGTGGAAGCTGTACCGCTGGCGCATGGGAACCTCCCGCGAGGGGGTTGCGGTGGGGGCCGCCGGGGGAGCAGCCTTGGTCCCGGTGTGCCGCCACGGTCAGTGTAGGTCGGCGGTCGGTGCCGGGCGCCCCGGCGCCGGGCGGCCGGCGGACGGCCCGGCGACCCTGAGGAATGCCGGGGGCGGAGCCCGACCGCAGGTGGATCCCCGTGATCTCTACAGTGTTGTAGATTCGTCCGCAGGGAGAGATCCGAGGAGGGCATTGTGGGAGTTTCGCTGGCCAAGGGCGGCAACGTCTCGCTGAGCAAGGAGGCGCCCGGTCTGAGCGCCGTGATCGTGGGGCTCGGCTGGGACGTGCGCACCACCACCGGGGCCGACTACGACCTGGACGCCAGCGCGCTGCTCTGCGGCGCCCTCGGCAAGGTCATCTCGGACCAGCACTTCGTCTTCTTCAACAACCTGCGCAGCCCGGACGGTTCGGTCGAGCACAGCGGCGACAACCTGACCGGTGGCGGCGACGGCGACGACGAGCAGATCAAGGTCGACCTGGACAAGGTGCCGGCCGACGTGGCCAAGGTGGTCTTCCCGGTGTCCATCTACGACGCCGACACCCGGCTGCAGAGCTTCGGGCAGGTCCGCAACGCGTTCATCCGGGTCGTCAACCAGGCCAACGGCCAGGAGATCGCCCGCTACGACCTGAGCGAGGACGCCTCCACCGAGACCGCGATGGTCTTCGGCGAGCTGTACCGCAACGGCGCCGAGTGGAAGTTCCGCGCCATCGGCCAGGGCTACGCCTCGGGCCTGCGCGGGATCGCGACCGACTACGGCGTCAACGTCTGACCGGTGCCGTCGCTCTGACGGCGTCACGACGGCCGCGTCCCTCCGGGGCGCGGCCGTCGTGCTGTGTGCGGGCGCGGGCTCGGCGCGGGGCCCCGCCGTCACCCCCGCGGCGCCGCCCGGCCGAGGGCCTGGCCGCCGAACCCGGAGCCGCCGGTGAGCTGCCCCCGCCACCAGGCGTCCATCGCCGGCCCGTCCATGGCCGCCCAGTCCGGCGCCGCGCCGACCTGGGCCCGCCCGAGTCGCCGCCCGAGGTCGACCAGCTCCCGGCCGGCCGGGGCCCGTTCGCGGTCGTACGCCGCCAGCAGGCCGGACCAGGAGCCCGCCGGCCGGTCGCCGGCCGGGTGTCCGACGGCCCGCCCGGCCTGCTCGAAGGCGTGCGCGTCCTGCAGGGCCTTCACGGCGCCGCTGGTGTTGTGCGGGCGCACCACGGTGGCGGCGTCGCCGCCGAGGAGCAGCCGGTCGGCGGCCAGGCGCGGGGCCGCCATGTCGTAGACGGGCTGCAGGAAGGTCCGGTCGCGCGGGGTGAGGGTGACCACGTCGGACCAGTAGGGCGGCAGCCGTTCCTCGGCGAGTGCCCGGAGCCCGTCGAGCTGTCCGTCGGTGAGGCTGCCGGCCGGGATGCTGGTGGGGCCGTCGAGCCGCAGCCAGGCCGGGGTGGGCGCGTAGAAGACCCAGTTGACCTGGGTGGTGCCGGGGGTGAGTCCGGGGATGCGGTAGAGCACGACCTGGCCGCCGGGGTAGCAGACGGTGGCGCACTCGTCCTCCGGCCAGGCCCCGGCGCCGCCGGGCAGTTCGGCGAGGCGTGCGGCGTCGTAGCTGCCGCGCCAGCAGACGTACCCGGCGTACTCGGGAAGGGCCTCGGGGCAGAGCGCGGCGCGCACGGCGGAGCGGTAGCCGTCGGCGCCGATCACCAGGTCGTAGTGCTCGCGGGTGCCGTCGGGGTGGCTGGTCCAGGCGCCGTCCGGGCCGCCGCCGACGGCGGTGACGGTGGTGCCGAGCCGGTACTCGACGGTCGCGGGGGTGCGCTCGCGCAGCGCCTGCCAGAGCACCGCCCAGTGGTGGGAGTGGAAGGGCATGGGCTGGGCCCAGAGCGCGCGTCCGCGGCCGTCCGGGCCGCCGCCGCCCGGGGAGGGGGCGCGGGTGACCCAGCGGCGGACGGTGAGGCGGTGGCGCCGGACGTCCTGGCCGAGGTGTCCGGCGCGGACGAGTTCGTCGAGGCGGTCGTCGTGGATGCAGATGCCCACGCCGCGGTCCTCGAGCCGGCCGGGGCTGCGCTCCAGGACCACGATCCGTTCGGCGCCGAGCCGGGCGGCGGCCCCGGCGAAGGCGCTTCCGGCGATGCTGCCGCCGACCACGGCTATCGAGCCACCTCGCATGGCCGCCCCTCCCGCGTGCCGCACTGCCTGCAAGCCGATAAGACCATACGCCCGCCCGGGGAGGGTGTCGGGGCGAACCGGCGGATTGCGGCCGGGGACGCGCGCCCCCGCCGGGACCCTTATGCAACTAGTTGCATAAGGGTCCCGGCGTCCCCTACCCTGCGGTAACAACCGAGCCCCGCCGCCCCCAGGAGACGTCGATGAGCGCGTCCACGAGCACGCCGACGAGCAGCACCCCCGGCAGCAGCCGCTACCCGCACCTGCTCAGCCCGCTCGACCTCGGCTTCACCACCCTGCCCAACCGCGTGATCATGGGCTCCATGCACGTCGGCCTGGAGGAGGCCCCCGGCGGCTACGAGCGGATGGCCGCGTTCTACGCCGAGCGCGCCCGCGGCGGCGTCGGCCTGATCGTCACCGGCGGCATCGCCCCCAACGAGGCCGGGCGCCCCTGGGGCGGCGGCGCGATGCTCACCACCGAGGAGGAGGCCGACCGCCACCGCGTCGTCACCGACGCCGTGCACGCCGCCGGTGGCCGGATCGCCCTGCAGATCCTGCACTTCGGCCGCTACGCCTACCACCCCGACCTGGTCGCCCCCAGCGCGCTCCAGGCCCCGATCAGCCCCTTCGTCCCCAACGAGCTCACCACCGAGCAGGTCGAGCAGACCGTCGAGGACTTCGTCCGCTGCGCCGAACTCGCCCGCCGCGCCGGGTACGACGGCGTCGAGATCATGGGCTCCGAGGGCTACCTGGTCAACGAGTTCGTCGTCGCCGCCACCAACCGGCGCGAGGACGAGTGGGGCGGCCCCTACGAGCGCCGGATGCGCTTCCCGGTCGAGATCGTCCGCCGGGTCCGCGAGCGGGTCGGCGAGGACTTCATCATCGTCTACCGCCTCTCCATGCTCGACCTGGTGCCCGGCGGCTCCACCTTCGACGAGGTCGTCCAGCTCGCCCAGGCCGTCGAGGCCGCCGGGGCGACGATCATCAACACCGGCATCGGCTGGCACGAGGCCCGCATCCCCACCATCGCCACCTCGGTGCCGCGCGGCGCGTTCGCCTGGGTGACGAAGAAGGTGATGGGCAAGGTCGGCATCCCGCTGGTCACCACCAACCGCATCAACACCCCGGAGATCGCCGAGCGTCTGCTCGCCGAGGGCAGCGCCGACCTGGTCTCGCTCGCCCGCCCGCTGCTCGCCGACGCCGACTTCGTCGCCAAGGCGCAGGACGACCGCGCCGAGGCCATCAACACCTGCATCGGCTGCAACCAGGCCTGCCTGGACCACACCTTCAGCGGCCTGATCACCTCCTGTCTGGTCAACCCGCGGGCCTGCCACGAGACCGAGCTCGTGCTCGGCCCGACGAAGGTGCGCAAGCGGATCGGCGTGGTCGGGGCCGGCCCGGCCGGGCTCTCCTGCGCCGTCGCCGCCGCCGAACGCGGCCACGACGTCACGCTGTTCGACGCCGCCGGGGCCGTCGGCGGGCAGCTGGACGTCGCCCGGCGGATCCCCGGCAAGGAGGAGTTCGACGAGACGCTGCGCTACTACCGCACCCGGCTCGCCGAGCTGGCCGTCACGCTGCGCCTGGGCGCGACCGTCACCGCCGAACAGCTCGCCGCCGAGGGCTTCGACGAGCTCGTCCTCGCCACCGGCGTCACGCCGCGCACGCCCGCCGACATCCCCGGCATCGACCACCCCAGTGTGGTCGGCTACCTCGACGTGCTGCGCGACGGCGCGCCCGTCGGCGAGCGGGTCGCGATCCTCGGCGCGGGCGGCATCGGCTTCGACGTGGCCGAGTTCCTCACCGACCAGGGGGACCAGGCCAGCCTCAACCCGCCGGTGTTCCAGGCGAAGTGGGGCATCGACCCGGAGTACCGGGAGCGCGGCGGACTGCGCCGCCCCGAGCGGCCGGTGCCGCCGCGCAGCGTCCACCTGCTGCAGCGCAAGACCGGCAAGGTCGGTGCCGGGCTCGGCAAGACCACCGGCTGGATCCACCGCACCGAGCTCAAGCACCGCGGCGTCACCATGGTCGCCGGCGCGACGTACGACCTGATCGACGACGCCGGTCTGCACGTCACCGTGGACGGCGAGCGGCAGCTGCTGCCCGTGGACACCGTGGTGCTCTGCACCGGCCAGGAGCCGCGCCGCGACCTCTACGACGCGCTGCGGGAGCGGGGCCTGGAGGTGCACCTGATCGGTGGCGCCGACGTCGCCGCCGAACTGGACGCCAAGCGGGCCATCAAGCAGGGCACCGAGCTGGCCGCCGCGCTCTGAGCCGGGCGGGCGGCGGGGCGGGCGGCGGGTCGGCCGGTCGGGCCGGTCGGGCCGGGTCGGGCCGACCAGCCGCACCCGCCGTGCCGTCCACCGGGCCCGATCCACCCGCTCCGCCTGCGCCGCCCGTGCCGTCCGCGCAGGTGGCCGGGGCCCCGGGGGCGGGCGGACGGCCCCCGGGATCCGCCTAGGATCGGCGGCATGTCGCTGCCGCACGCCATCCTCACCGCCCTGCTGGAGAAGCCGTCCTCGGGGCTGGAGCTGACCAGGCGCTTCGACAAGTCGATCGGCTTCTTCTGGCCCGCCACCCACCAGCAGATCTACCGGGAGCTGGCCCGGCTGGAGGCCTCCGGGTGGATCCGGGTGCTGCGGCCGGAGGGCCCGGCGCGCGGCCAGCGCAAGGAGTACGAGGTGCTGCCCGGCGGCCGGGCCGAACTGGCCCGCTGGACGGCCGAGGGCGCCGGGCCACGGGCCGTCCGGGAGCCGCTGCTGCTGCGGCTGCGCGCGGCCGCGGTGGTCGGCACGGACGGCCTGGCGGCCGAGCTGGAGCGCCATCTGGCGTTGCACCGCACGCAGTTGGACGACTACCTGGCGATCGAGCGGCGCGACTTCCCGGCCGGGGCGGGCGGCCGGGACGCGGTGGTGGCGGGCGCCGGCGACGCCGAGGGGGCGACGGACGGGATCGGGGACGTCGGTCACCGGCTCCAGCACGCCGTGCTGCGGGCCGGGATCGGGCTGGAGACCTTCTGGGTGGAGTGGCTCACGGAGACCCTGCGGACCCTTCAGGCCCCGCCCGCCGACCTGGTCTGACCTGCGCGGACGTCCTCCCGCCGCGCCCGCCCCCGCCCCCGGTGGGACACTGGACGCCTGTCCCTGCCCGACCCTCGATCGGGGGCCAGCATGTCGCATCCGAGGACTCTCCACGCCCTGACCGCCGCCGTCGTCGTCGCGGCGGTCACGCTCGGCCCGGCGCACCTCGCCGCGGCCGCCGCACCGGCCGCGTCCGCCGCCGCACCGGCGGTGCCCGCTGTCGCGCGGGCCGTGCCCGCGCAGGACCTGCCCTCCGTCGACCAGCTCAGGTCGGCCCTGCTCACGGCCGCCGACCTCGGCCCCGACTACACCGAGGCGCCCTCCTCCGAGAGCCCCGGGCCGGAGGAGAACCCGACCCCGGTCAGCGGCTGCGACGCGCTCAGTGCGCTGATCAACATGCGCACCGGCCAGAACGGCCCCGCGACCCCGCACGCCGAGGTCGAGCTGGACGGGCCGGACGGCAACCCGATGGTGACGCAGTCCCTCACCGCGGAGGACCCGGCCAAGCTCACCAGCGACTTCAACACCGTCTCCGACGCCCTGAAGTCCTGTCACAGCATCACCTTCAACGCGGGCACCGAGGACACGGTGACCTTCACCGTCAGCCCCGTCGCCCTCGGCGACCGCCAGGACGCCCCGGCCGTCCGCCTCGACGGCACGCTGGCCGGCGTCCAGCTGAACGCCTTCGTCGGCATCGAGCGCTTCGGGGACGTCGGGATGGCCTTCGGGTTCTTCCAGCGCCAGGGCGCCGACTCCCAGCTCGCCTCCCTGCAGTACCGCACGGCGGTCGCCAAGGTCGAGCGCACCCTCGGGGTCGCCGCCGGCAGCACCGCCCCGGCCACCGCCTCCCCGACGGGCAGCGTGGTCTGATCCCGGACGGGTGGTCCGACCCCGACGGACGGCCCCCGCCGAGCCCGGGCTCGGCGGGGGCCGCCCGTCGGCCGGGTCGGTCAGCCGAGCGGGAGCTCCAGCAACGCGGCCTCGTCCCCGTTCGGGGAGGAGACGGTGGTGGTGGTGTCCGGCGTGCCGGTGAAGGCGTACAGCTTGTCGCGGCTGTCGACGACCAGGGCGAGGCGGTGGCCGTCCGGCAGGTCGTAGGCGGCGGGCTGGAGCCGCCAGTGGACGGCCCGCTGGTGGGCCCGGGGTCACGCGGTGCCGAAGGGGTTGTCGATCAGGTAGCGCCAGAGGCCGTCGGGGCCGCGGCGGGCGACGTCGGTGGCGGTGCCGGCGAGGTGGACGGCGGTGCCGTCGGCGGCGGTGCCCTCGATGGTCCAGTCGACCACGAGCAGGGCGGTGTCACCGGCGACGTAGGTGTGCCGGGTCCGGACGCTGATCGGCAGCCCCAGGGCGAGGAACCCGGCACTGGCGCGGTGGAGTTCGGGGCCGGTGACGGCGGCACCGGGGGCGGGGGCGAAGACCGCCCCGGGCGCGTAGACCCGGGCGAGGACGGCCGGGTCCCCGGTGTTGAAGGCGGCGGCGAAGACGGCCGGGTGTTGTGCCGGGTCGGTGGTGAGGGTGAGGCTGGTGGGGTGAGTCATGCGAGCAGTGAAGTCGGCCCCGCCGTGGGTCACCAAACGGGAAGCGACGGGCGGCCGCGGCGCTGGGACGCCGAACTCGTGCCGGACGAGCGCGGCCGGACGGCGCGGCCCCAGGAGGACTGCCCGGTGGAGGTGGCGCTGGCGGCACTGTCGGGCCGCTGGACGACCCTGGTGCTGCGGGAGCTGATGCACGGGCCGGCGTCCTACGGGGAGTTGCGCGGCCGGCTGCCGGAGATCAGCCCGAAGGTGCTCGCCGAGCGCCTGCGGTCGCTGGGGGAGCGGGAGTTGGTGACCAGGGAGCGGATCGCCGGCTTCCCCGTGCGGACCTCGTACCGGTTGACGGCGGCCGGAGAGGCGCTGCGGCCGCTGCTGGTGGAGCTGTACCGGGCGGGGGCGGTGCTGGCGGGTGGTGCCGGCGGCCGGACTTGACTTCAAGTGCGCTTGAGAGGGGAGAGTGATCGACATGACGAACACATCAACCGACACCGACCTCAAGGCACTTGCCGAGGTCGTCGCCACCGTCGAGCGCACCCAGCGGGCCAAGGACGCCGAGGGTTTCCTCGCGCTCTTCCACCCGGACGCCCTGTGGACCACCGCCCACGGGAAGGTGCTGATCGGTTTCGAGGAGATCGCCGCCTTCACCCGCGAGGTCCTGCCCCGGGCGAGTTGGGACGGCGACGTCTCGTACGAGGTGGCGCACGTGCAGTTCCTGCGGCCGGACGTGGCGGCGGTGAAGGTCCGGCAGGTCTACCGCTCGCCCGAGGGGGACTCGGAGGGCGCCCCGCTGTACGTGATGACGCGGGCCGAGGACGGCCGGTGGCTGCTGCACGCCTGCCAGAACACCGGCGTGCACGCCGGTTAGGCGTCGACCCGCGGCCGGTCCCGCACAGGGGTCGGGACCGCTGCGGGTACGGCGGTCGGAGCGTGTGCCGGGGTCAACGTGGGGGTCGGGGCGGGAGCCGGGTTGCGGCCGGCGACGGTGTGCCCCGTGTCGTGGTCGCCGTGTGTGCTCATGTCTCCTCCGTTGGTGTGAGACGGGTGGGTGGTGACGAGCGGATCGGCGCCCTGTTCGCCGACTACACCCTGGACGAGATCGCCGTCATCGCCGACTGGTTCACCCGGGCCGAGTCCGTCCTGGGGGAGTCGCTGGACGAGATCCGCGCCGCGACGCCGTAGCGGCGGTGGGCGGTAGCGGGCGGTGGGGTGGCGGCGGAGTCCGGGTGGGAGACTGCCCGAATGCTGCTGCCCACCACCGCGGACCTGATCGAGCGCCTCGAGGTCGTACGGATCGACGACCCCTTCGGCTGGTACGCGTGGAAGGACACCGTCCCCGGCGAGACCATCGGCTGGTGGGAGGACGCCCGGGAGGTGCTCGCGGACGTCGCCGCCCTTCCGATGGGCACCCGGATGCGCTGCTTCACCCCCGGTTTCGCGCTGCGGGCGCACACGGGCCGGCACCCGGTCTTCCCCGAGCAGGTGCTGTTCGAGATCGCGTTCTGCTTCGAGTGCCAGGGCGTCCGGCTCTACGGGCCTGCGGTCACGGGGGACCTGGCCTACCAGACCTTCGACCCCGGCAGCGCCCGGGCGCGTGAACTCCTCCGCCGCTTCGGTGAGGCTGGGTGAACCACAAGGGAGTGGGAAGTCGGTGAGGCCGACTTCCCACTCCCTTCTGGTTCAGCGGGTGGTGGGGGTGGCTGTCGCCGTCGGGGTGGGGGCGGGCCGGTGCGGCGCGGTGAGGGGGTGGATCCAGGCGAGCAGCGCGAGGAGGAGCGCGAACGGCAGGATCGTGCAGAGCGTGGCGCCGCCGGGCGGCGTATCGCGGGGCTCAGGCGGCATCGGTGGCATCGGTGACGGTGAGGTCGGATTCGGTGAAGTCGGCCTCGGGAAGGTCGAGTTCGGCGAGGTCGAGTTCGGCCCAGACGGTCTTGGCGTTGGGGTGGCGGGGGATGGTGCCCCAGCGGTCGGCCAGGGCGTCGACGAGGACGAGACCGCGCCCGGACTGGGAGTTCGGGGCGTGGGAGGTCGGCAGGGCCGGGAGCCGGTCGCCCCGCGGGTCGCTGATCTCGATGCGGAGGGTGGTGCCCCGGCGCGCGGTGGTGGTGAGGCAGAGGTGCAGCTCGAAACCGCGCCCCGGAACGCGGCCATGGGTAGTCGCGTTAGCGGCGAGTTCCGCGACGATCAGCAGCGCGGAGTAGTAGGGCTCGGTGTGCGTCGAATTCAGCTCCCAGAAGGTGAGTTGGCGCCGCGCGACGCGTCGGCAGACGGCCGCGCCCTTGGGGGTGGCGGCGAGCGTGGTGGTGTGGCGACGGGGGCTGTCGAGGGGGATTTCGGTCGTCATGGGAGAAAAGCGTGACGGCACGGACGTACGCTGACCATGGTTCTGGCGAGCACAGAGAGTGCTTGTGCAGGTGCGGACAGCTTTTTGTCATGTGACAAAGACGCAGGTGGGGCGGTCGCCATGGGTGCAGCGCGAAACAACGAGTCGGCCGACGAGGTGCGGACGGAACTGCCGGAGGACCTGGGGGAGGTCTCGGACTTCTTCCGAGCGATCGGCAAGCAGATCAAGCTCCTGCGGGAGCGTGCCGGGATGACGCAGAAGGAACTCGCCGAGCAGGTTGGCTACGGGGAGCACCTGATCGGCGCGGTCGAGCGCGGAACGCGCACGCCGCAGCCTGAGCTCCTGGTCGCGACCGACAAACTGCTCGACGCCGGGGGCCTGTTGGCCGTCACGAAGGACGACGTGATGAGGGCTCGGGCCAAGGCGCGGATTCGACACCCTGCCTGGTTCCGGGGCTATGCGGCGCTAGAGATTGATTCGATCGAGATGCACGACTTCGCCACGCTCGATATTCCTGGGCTTCTTCAGACAGAGGAGCACGCGCGTGCGGTCTATGCGATGAGGCAGCCACCTCTTGCTGAGGAAGTGATCGAGATGCGGGTGGCGGCGCGAATGGCGCGTCAAGAGGTGCTGGCCCGATGGCCTCGGGGGATGTTCAGCTGGGTGATCGATGAGAGCGTGCTGCGGAGGCCCTTGGGTGGGTGGGAGGTGCATGCGGCGCAGCTTCGCCGACTGTTGGAGGTCGGGCGGACTCGAGGGATGGTCGTCCAAGTGCTGCCGTTGAACAGGTCCGAACACGCGGGAATGGGTGGTCCGTTCATTCTCATCACGCCCAAAGGGCGACCGCAGCATGCCTACATCGAGGTGCAGACGAGCAGTAGGCTGATCGTCGACCCGGAGGAAGTCCGGATCATGAACGCACGGTATGGCACCCTCAGGGCGCAGGCCCACGGCCCAGAGGAGTCCCTGGCCTTGATCGAGAAGATCTTGGGAGAACGATGAGCACCGAGCTGGCATGGTTCAAGAGCAGCTATAGCGGCAACGAGGGTGGAGCTTGCATCGAGGTCGCCGAGATGCCCGGCGTTGTCCACGTGCGTGACTCCAAGGACAAGAGCGGCCCGCAGCTGGCGTTCGAGCCGGCCGCGTGGCAGGCGTTCGTGCAGTTCGCGGCGACCGTCGAGGTCTGAAACGACCCTTTCAACGACCCACCGCTTCCGGGCGGCGGGTCGTTGGCGTACCGTCAGGTTGACCGTGCCGTCCCACCATCCTTGGGGGAGCCATGCGTAGCGACGTCACCTGGTTCAAGAGCAGCTACAGCACCAACGAGGATGCGAACTGCGTCGAGATCGCCTGGTTCAAGAGCAGCCACAGCGGTAACGAAGGCGGCGAGTGCGTCGAGATCGCCGAGACGACCGAGGCCGTCCTCGTCCGCGACTCCAAGGACGCCTCCGGCCCCCACCTCGCCTTCAGCCCCGACGCCTGGGCGTCGTTCCTCGCCTTCACCGTCGCGCTCTGACCCCGTCCCGCCCCTGATCCAATCGGCGGACAAGCTCCTTCTGTACGGGTGTCGTCGGTCCCGTGTCGGGTGCGTCCTGCTACGACATCCCCATGTCCCACCACCTCAGCGGCCCCCACCTGCGCTCCCCCCGGGGCGACGCGCGGCTCGACCTGACCGACGTGTTCGCGTTCCCGGGCAGCGACGCGTCGGGTCGGACCGTCCTCATCATGAACGTGAACCCGTACGCCCCGACCCGGGCGGCCGAGTTCCACCCCGACGCCGTCTACCGCATCAACATCGACAACGACGGCGACAACCTCGCCGACGTCGCCTACTCCTTCACCTTCTCCGACCCGGCCTCCGGCGCGGGCGGCCAGACCGTGACCGTCCACCGCTCCACGGGCTCCGCCGCGCAGCAGCACGAGCCCGCCGGGGACGTCCTGTTCAACTCCGTCCCGGTGGCCTTCGGGGACGCGCCCGACGTCATCGAGGCGAACGGTTGCAAGCTCTCCGTCGGCCTGCGCAGCGACCCCTTCTTCGCCGACCTCGAAGGGATCGTCAACGAGTTCACCTGGACCGGCAAGGACGCGATGGCCGAGGCCAACGTCTTCGGCATCGCCATCGAGGTCCCCGACGAGGAGCTCGGCCCGGACCCGACCATCGGCGTGTGGGCACGGGTGAGCCTGCGTCAGGACGGTCAGCTGGTCTCGGTCGACCGGGGCGCCCACCCCTCCCTCACGGCCTACTTCAACAAGGAGGAGGTCAAGGACGCCTACAACGCCGGCGAGCCCGCCGACGACTGGGAGCTCTACCGGGAGCCGTGGACGGCGGTCCTCCAGCAGATGGGGGACTACACCACCGAGGCCGCCACCGAGACGCTCAAGCTCGTCCTCCCCGACGTCCTGCGCTACGACCGTTCCCGCCCGGCCGGCTACCCCAACGGGCGGACCCTCGTCGACGACGTGACCTCGGCCCGCCTCACCATGGTGTCGGGCGGCAAGGTCACCAGCGACCACATCCCCCCGCACACCGACCTCCTCCCCACCTTCCCCCACCTCGGCCACCCGCACCCGGTCGGGTAGCCGACCCGGCCACGGAGAGGCGGCGGCCGGGGGACGCCCGCGGCCGCCGTTCCTCCGGACGGTCCGGCGGCCCCGCGAGTACCGGAAAAACCGGTTCCCGTTGACCGGCGCACGCCACTACGGTGGAGCGATGTCGTCGATCAAGAAGTTCCAAGTCACCTTCGACTGCGCGAATCCCGAGCGCGTCGCCCGCTTCTGGTGTGAGGTGCTGGGGTACGTCGTACCGCCGCCGCCGGCCGGGTTCGACAGCTGGGACGACTTCGACCGCTCGCTGCCGCCCGAGCGCCAGGGGGCGGCGTTCGCCTGCACGGACCCCACGGGCGAGGGGCCGCGGCTGTACTTCCAGCGCGTGCCCGAGGGCAAGGTCGTCAAGAACCGGGTCCACCTCGACGTGCGGGCCGGCACCGGGCTCGTGGGGGAGGAGCGCCTCTCCGTCCTCGAGGCCGAGCGGGACAGGCTCGTCGCCCTCGGTGCGGTCTGCGTGCAGGTGCTGGTCGCCGACGGCGTGAACGAGTCCTGCATCGTGATGCAGGACGTCGAGGGCAACGAGTTCTGCCTCGACTGACCGGCCGCGCACGCCTCCCCGTCCGGGCCCGACGTTCGGCGGCCGTCGGGGCCGGACGGGGAGGAACGTGCGCGAAGCGGTGGCGGCCGGAGCGGAAATCGGGAAGGCTCGGGCGCATGGTCTCGGTACTGCAGAACCTGGTGATCGACTGTGCGGACGCCTACGGGCTGGCCCGGTTCTGGAGCGCGGTGACCGGCCGCCCGCTCCACCCGGACGACAGGCCCGGCGACCCGGAGGTCCAGGTGATGCTGGCCGACGAGCCGGTCCTGTACTTCAACCAGGTGCCCGAGCCGAAGACGGTCAAGAACCGCCTCCACCTGTGCCTGCGCCCGGAGACCTCGCGCGACCAGGAGGTCGAACGCCTGCTGGGCCTCGGCGCCACCTTCGTCGGCGACCACCGCAACCCCGACGGCACCGGCTGGGCCGTCCTCGCCGACCCGGAGGGCAACGAGTTCTGCGTCCTGCGCAGCACCTCCGACCGCGCCGCCACGCCCTGACGGTCGGCCGGGTGGCATGCCAGGGCGTTGTCGACCCGGATCGTCGAAAGAAGTCTCCGTACGGTCTGATCGTCCGCCGTTCCGGCCGCGGCGGCCGGCCTTGCCGTCAAGTGGCCGGACGACAAAGCGGTGGTCAAGAATCCTTGACCACCGCTTCGCCCTCCTCGACCTGACCATGTGTCAGGCTGTGCGCCCCCGTGGGTCATCGAGGAGAGATCGTGAACAGACCGAGCCGCCCCCTGATCGAGGACTTCCCCGCCCACCCCGGCGGTGACCCGGCCGCGGCCCTCGCGGACGCCGTCCGCGACCGCCGCACGGCGCTGGGCCTCACCACCGCAGACCTCGCCGCCCGCTCGGGCCTCTCCGAGCCGCAGATCCGCGCCATCGAGGCCGGCCACGCCATCCCCACCCTGCCGCTCCTCACCACCCTCTCCCGGGCCCTGGAGTCCACCCCCGGCGCCTGAGCACAGGAAGTCGGCCCGCCCGACGTTCCACTCCGGGCGGCGGTCGGTCCCGTGGTCGTCGACGAGGGGGAGCGGGCGTCAGGCCTGCCCGGCCAGTTCGAGGGCGAACACCTTCAGCGGGGTGCGTATGTCGCGGAACCCGTCGGCCAGGAAGTCGGCCACGACGTCCGATGCGCGGTCGACGAGCAGCAGTCGGGCCCCGAACGGCAGGTCCGCGCGCGTGCCGGACACGAACGACATCCGCAGCTGCCGCGCCTGGTCGTCGTGCCACGCGTAGACCACACCGGGCCTGCCCGTGCCGTCCGACCCGGCGTCCCGCAGCCAGGCCTCCATCGTGCCGGTCAGCACCGCGGACAGCTCGGCCGCGCCCCCGGCACCCACCGCACCGGACCCGCCGCGCGGGGCGCAGAAGTACTCGATGTTCTCGATCGCCTCCTCGACGACGCCGCCGTCGCCGCGCCAGACCCCGGCTTCCGCCGCCCGCCGCACGGCCTCCACCAGCTCCGAACCGCTCAACCCTGCTGCCCACCTTCCGGATTCCGCGACCACCGTGACCGTCCGGGCCGCAACGGCGCCCAGTGCGCCACCACCTCGTGCAGGCGCCGCCGGTGGTCGGCGGCCCATGGCCTTCCCCTCACCCGTGTACGTACGGGAAGGATCCTCCTCCGATCGGGACCGTGCCCACCAGCGGTTTTCCGCCGGCCCGAGGCGGGCGCCGGGCGGGCGGTCCTAGACCCAGCCCTCGTCGAGGTGGATCGTCCAGGCGTCCCCCACCGCCCGCTTCAGGCGGACCAGGGACGCGACGTCCGCGATCACCGCGGGAGCGTCGGCCAGTCGCAACGGGGAGTCCGGGACACCGTGCCGGGTGTAGGTCGGCAACACGCCGTCGGCGTCGAAGGCGTGCAGCGGCGGCAGCGGGGCCCGGCCGAACCACGTGGGGCGGTGCTCCTCCGCCCAGGTGGCCGCGGCGTCGACGCGGTCCACGTGCGCCAGCAGCGCCTCGGGGGCCGGGCCGTCGCCGAACCGCACGAGGAAGCCGTCGGCGTCGACCGCCCACCAGTCCCACGTGATACCGGGCCGGGGGTGCCGCAGGGAATCCGTCATGCCGCCACGCTATCCGGCTGCCACGGCGTCCGGCCGCGGAGGCGTCCGGCTGCCCCGAGGGGTCGGCCGGTGCCGGTGCCGGCGCCGGCGCTCAGCGGCGGAAGGCGGCCGTCGCGATCTCGACGAAGGACCGGACCAGCGGGTCGGCGTCCCCCTCGTTCCACACCGCCACCATGCGGCTCGGCCCCATGTCGGCCAGCGGCACCACCGTCAACTCCGTGGGCAGGTCGTGCCCGAGCGGGGCCAGCCCGACCGTGCCGTTCCACAGCACGGCCTGCAGGCACTCCTGGACGCCGCGCACCACCGGGCCCTCGCGCGGTGCGCCGCCGTGCCAGTACGCCTGCCAGACCGGGTCGGTGCCCGGCGGGAACCGGAACCAGCGGCGGTCGTCCAGCTCGGCCAGCCGCAGCCGGTCGCGGCGGGCCAGCGGATCGTCGGCGCGCAGCACCACGCCCACCGGATCGCTGCGCAGCGCACGCACCGTCAGGGCGGTCTCGTCGAACGGCGCCCGGGTCAGGGCGACGTCGACCAGCCCGGCGCGCAGCCCGCACGTAGGGTCGGTCAGGTCGGTGTCGCGGACGCGGACGTCGACGCCCGGATGGACCCGGCGGAAAGCGGCGGCCAGCCTGGACACCCCCGGGTCGCTGCCGTCACCCAGGATGCCGACGGTGACGGTCGCGGTGCCGGCGGCCGCACCCACACGCACCCGGACGCGGTCGGCGTGGTCGAGCAGGGCCCGCGCCTCGTCGAGCAGCACCGCGCCCACGGCGGTGAGGGTGACGCCGTTCGGCGAGCGGTCGAACAGCAGCGCCCCGACCTCCGCCTCCAACCGCCTGACCGCCCGGCTCAGCGGCGGCTGACTCATGTGCAGTCGGGTGGCCGCCCGGCCGAAGTGGAGTTCCTCGGCGACGGCCACGAAATAGCGCAGGGTTCGCAGCTCCACGCTGCCACGATACCCACCCGGTATCGGCTCCGCGGGACGGGTCTTGGACACCGGCGGACTCCCGGCGGTGCACTGGTGGACATGACCGAAGAAGCAGCGACCGACACCCCGCAGCCCGCCCCCGCCCTCTCGGTGGTGCGCCCCGGCGAGGGCGAGACGATCGTCCTGGGCACCACGCAGATGCGCGTCCTGGAGGACGGCAGCCACACCGGGCACCGCCTCGCGATCGCCGAGTCCGTCCTCGCCCCGCACACCCAGGGGCCGCCGCAGCACCGCCACGCCCGGCACGACGAGGGCTTCTACGTCCTCTCCGGCACCGTGCGGTTCACCGTCGGGGACGAGGAGCACGAGGCCGGCGCGGGCACGCTCGTGGTGGTCCCGCCCGGCACCCCGCACACCTTCGCCAACCCGACCGACCGACCCGCCGTCATGCTCAGCACGTTCACCCCCGACCTGTACGTGCAGTACTTCCGCGACCTCCGGGAGTCGCTCGACGGCGGCCGGCCGCTGACGCCCCAGGCCAACCTCGACGCCATGAGCCGCTACGCGACCGAGCCCGCGACCGAGCCCGCGACCGAACGCGCCTGAACCAGCCGACGGGCCCGCTGACAGGCGGCCCGAGAACGGAAGCCATGACCACCGCCTACTGGGTCCTCGCCGGACCACTCGCCCTCTTCTACCTCTACGCGGGCGCGCTCAAGGCGTTCCGCAGCCCCGACCGGCTCCGCCCGATGATGGCCTGGGTCGACCGCGTCCCCCTGCCCGCCCTCAGGGCCCTGGGGACGGTCGAGGTGCTCGCCGCGGCCGGGCTCGTCCTGCCGCCGCTCACCGGTGTGGCACCCCCGCTGGCCGTGGCCGCGGCCGCGGGCCTGGTGCTCCTCCAGGCCGGTGCGATCGCCGTCCACCTGACCGGCGGGGACCGGCGGATCGCCCTCAACCTGGTGCTCGTCACCACCGCGGCCGTGGCCGTCTGGCCGGCCACCGGCCTCTGACGGCCCTCTGACAGCCTCTGACGGCCTTCGACGGCCTCTGATGGCCGGACCGGGAGCCGGGCTGCCGGGCACCCGGGGCACCCGAGCGCCCGGCCGCCCAGACGCTCAGTCGCCGATGAACCGGACGACGTACGCGGGCTCCGCGAGGGCCCGCCGGATCAGGGCGCGGAGTTCGCGGACGAATGCCATCTCCGCCGCGGCGAGCGGGAGCCCGGCCACGCGGTCGAGTTCGGCGAGCGCCAGTTCGCAGAAGTAGTGGTCGAATTCCGTGTCGTCGTACGGATCGACCCGAGCCAATGTCGGCACCGTGTCCCGGCCCGCCGCCGCCAGCACCGCCGCGAGTTCCCCGTCCTCCGGAAGGTGGTCGACGATGTCGGAAACGACGTGCCGCCTCGCCCTCCGCCCGCCCTTCGCCTTCGCCCGGCGCGCCGTACCGCCGGTCAGCCGGGTGTCCACCAACTGGATCGACAGCCCCATGGTCCTGCGCCTCCTTCGCGAAGCGGCCCGTCGCGGAGTCACGACGGGCCACTCGACCACCGCCCGGGCGGTGCCTTCTCTATTCTCCGACGAGCTGCTCCCACCGCGGTGTCCGGTCGGGCGGCGGGCGGAAGGCCTGCCAGGTCTCCCCGGCGAGGTCGAGCTCCAGCACCCGGTCCCGGAAGATCCACCTCCCGGTGGTCCGGACACGGGCTTCACCCCGGGCGATCGCCAGCACAGCGGCGATCGCCGCTTCGGCGGGCATCTCCTCGAAGACGAATCCTCCGCAGAAGAACCAGTAGTCGGACCAGTCCCCGGCCGGCCGCAGGTCGATGTCCAGCAGGCCGCCGAGGTGAACGGTCACCACCGGACCGTCCTGATCGATCTCGACCGCGATCGGCAGGAAGCCGGGAATCACGCCCCCGGACGATCCGGCGGCCGAAATCCGCTCGGCCAGCTCCTCGAGTTCCATTCCGCCCCCTCGTCGATGTTCCTGATTCCGTCGTCCGCGCGGGGCCGCCATTCGCCCTCCGCGTGACAGCGGGCGCATCGGGGACGCCCCGGCGGACGGCGTCGGGCCGGCGTGAGGGGGACGCCGACCGGCGGCGTCCCCGCACCTCCGCCGGTCAGGCCGCGTACCTGTCGGGCGTGCGAAAGGCGGCACCACCGAAACGGTGGTGCCGCCTTCACCTGTTCAGGAACCGCTACTCGGCGAGCTGGTCGACGAGTTGCCAGGTGAGCCGGGTGCCGGCCGCCTCGAAGCCCTGGCGGAGCTTGTCCAGCGCGGCATGGATCTCCGGCCACGACTGCTCGCCCACGGGGGAGCAGTCCAGGTAGTACGTCGACTTCTCGATGCCGGGCTGCCAGGTGGCATCACCCTCGAGGTCGGACGTCGTGCCGATCTCGATCTCCCAGCCGTCGGCGAACACGATGAACGGGTTGTGGTTGAAGGTGTCCAGGGCGTCAGCCGTGATCTGGGGCACCTGCTCCTCGTCGATCTCGCCGACGATGAGAGCCCGAATGAAGAGCTTCATTTACATCCCTTCGCTTGATCCGTGCGATCTCATCAGCGACCGGCTCGCCGCTTCTTGATTGCGTTCGAGACTCTCGACATGAACCTCGCTTGTTTTGCCGAGCATACCGTGCAGTGCGGGAGCAGGATCGTGGGGAGATTTCCCCCTGCGCGCCGGTTGACGGAAACCGCGGGAATGTGGTCGGGAATGTGGTGACCCTTCGAGGTGAGGTCGGTCTTGCTGCCACACGCATGGCAGCCGTACTTCCGGCCGATCATGTCGATCTTGGCCTTGATCGGGCCGAACGAGCGGGACATTCCCTTGGGCCAGACGACTCCGAAGCGTGCGTACGGCCCCGGCCCTGCCATGCCGGACCGGGACGTCGGGTGGACCCGGACGATCGGGCAGGTGTCGCTGCTGTTGTGGACCAGGACGTCGTCGGACCCGGTGGCCACGAAGTACGTGTGGGCGTTGCCGACGTTCAGGTTGTAGACGAGCTGCTCGTCGAGGTCGCCCTCGTCGTGCACCCAGGTGACCGTGCTGAGCGTGCCGTTCGGCCCCTGCAGCTGGTCGCCGATCCGGACGTCCGCCGCGTTGACCCATCCACGGCCCTCGACGAAGACCGGGTGGTAGGAGGTCGCCCGGATGCCCGGCGAGGCCGGGTCGGTGTCCGTACCGATCTCGACGATGTGCTTCGGGGCGAAGCTCGTGTAGACCGCGAGGACGGGCTGGGCCTTGGTTTCGCCGGTTTCCGGGTCAGCTGCCGCGACGTAGTCGCCGACCTGGATCTCGCTGATCGGCAGATACGTTCCGTCGGCCATCAGGACCGGCGTCTCCGGTTCGAACGAGTTGCAGCCCGTTCGGCGGAAGATCTTCCGTGCGGTGTTGGCGGCCCTCTCCACCCGGGACGCCGCCCGGGTGGACTTCACGGCTGTCGCCGCGGCCTTGACCACGGGGCCGGCGCCGACGGTCGCCGCCACGGCGGTCACCGCCATCTCGGCGGCCTTCGCCCAGTTCCCGGTGGCGGCGTACGACACCGAGGAGACGGCGGCCGCGACGGCACCGATGGGGCCGGGGATGTACGACGCCACCTCCGCCACCTTGGCGACGACCTCCACCGTCTTCTTCAGCCACTTGGGCATGCCCCAGTTGCCGTCGAGGTCGGTGCAGTTGATCGGGTCGCCGGTGCAGTAGTCGTAGGCGCTGGCATTGCCGCCCGGAACCGGGTCGACCTGCAGGAAGCGGCCGAGCGCCGGGCTGTAGAGACGGGCACCCATGAGGATGTCGCCGTCCTGGGCCTCGGCCGAGCGCTGCTTCCCGCCGAGCCAGCCGTAGCGGACGCCCGCCTGGCCGTCCTGCGGGATGCCGAACTCGTCGAAGTCCAGCACCACCGGCTTGGCCAGTGCCGTGTCCGTGGTGATGACCACCGAGCCGAACAGGTTGGTCAGCTGCAGCTGGACGTCACCGGTCCTGCTGGTGGTGGCGACCAGGTCGCCGTCCGGCCCCGAGACGTTGCGGGTCAGGTTGCCCTGAGTGGTGTCCTCGACCGTCCAGCGGACCTCGTCGGAGTCGTCGCCGTAGTGGTTCAGCTTCGACGTGGCGTTGGCCCAGGAGCCGTCCGCCTGCTTCTTGCTGGTGGTGAACGCGGTCAGACGGTGGGCGGCGTCGACGGCCCACTCCTGCTTGGTGTCCCCCTTCTCCTGGGCGGCGACGCGGTCGTTCGCCCAGTAGGTGTTGGTCGCGCCGGTGGCCGTCTTCACCGTCCGCCCGAAGGCGTCGTAGACGAACCCGGCGTCGGTGAGCCGGTCGGCGCTGTCGTAGGTGTGGTTCTCCGCCGTGGCCCCGGCCGTGCTGCACTCGCCGGCCGCCCCGCGCGGGGAGGTCTGCTTGGACAGACGGTTGGAGTGGGCGTCGAAGGCGTACTGGCGGGTGACGCAGCCCGTGGCGACCGTGGTCTGCTCGGCCTTCACCAGCCGGCCGAGCCGGTCGTACTGATAGGAGCGGGTGGCGGTGGAGCTGGTGTCCTTGGCCACCTGGCCCTGGGTGGAGACGTCGCTGGTCTGGGTCCAGACCACGGCGTTGTCGGAGGTGCGGACGTAGCTCCGGCCGGTGGCTTCGCCGACGGCGTTGAAGGTGTCCTTGCGGACGATCCCGCCCGGGTAGGTCTGCTCGACGAGCTGGCCGTCCGGTCCGTACTTGGCGGTGAACTCACCCGCGACGCTGTCGGTCACCGAGGTGACCAGCCCGCGGGGCTCCTTCGCCCGGTCGTAGGCGTAGGCGGTCGACCCGGTCGGGTCGCTCACCTTCACCGGCTTGCCGAACCTGTCGAACTCCGTGGTGGTGGTGCCACCGTCGGCGTCCGTGTAGGAGATCAGTCGGCCGAGCTGGTCCAGGACCCTGGTCAGGGACTTGCCGCCCGCGGTGGTCTTGACGATGTCGCCCGTCGCCGGGTCGTACTCCGTGGTGACCTTCGGGAGCGCGAGTCCCTCGTCGGAGGTGATCTCGGCCGAGGTGATCCGGTCGGCGTTGTCGTAGCCGGTGACGGTCTTCCGCGACTTGCCCGCGTTGTTCTCGGTGATCTCCTCGGGCTCGTTGAAGGCCGAGTAGCGGGTGACCCGCTTCACCGGCAGGGTGGTCGTCATCCGCGAGGCGTCGGCCCCGGTGACGGCGCCGCCCGGCATGGTGACGCAGGGCAGGCCGGCCCACTCGGGTCGGTTGGCGCACGCGGCGTCGTCCGGATTGGCCCCGGCGGTGTAGAACACCGACTTGACCGTCCCGGCGTCGCTGCCGGTCGAGCCGGGCTTGCGCGACTCCAGCGCGTGCCCGAGGGCGTCGTACCGCACCGTCGAGGTGAGCTTGGCCCCCAGGGCGTCGGTGGTCACCGAGGTGGCCGCCCGCAGCGTCCACCCGGAGGTGCCGCCGATGACCGGGTCGAAGCCGTGCTTGGTGACGCGCAGTTCGACATCGTCGGCGTAGCCGTCGATCCGGGCGCCGTCGGTGGAGGTGGTGGCCAGGTGGTAGGCCCGGCCGTCGGGCTTCCCCTCGTCGTAGGTGACGGTGTTGTGGTCGCGCGCCACGACCGAGGTGCCGGCCGCCAGGGTCGGGTTGACCGTCGCCTTGGTGAGGGTGACGGTGTCGAGCCCGGCGTGGAACCGCTCGCCGCCGCTGGCCGCGTTGGTGTCGACGACGGTGACCTTGACCTCGTGGTCGCCGCGCGTCAGCTTCACCGCCGCGCCGGTGGTGTACGGGGCCACCACGGCGTTGGCGCTGTACGTGTCGATCCGCTGGCCGACGTCCTTGCCGTCGATCGCGAACTGGACGACGCCGTGGTCGCTGTTCTTGGTCAGCTGGCCGGAGAGGACGTAGTCGCCCTCCTCGGGAACGGTGACGCGCATCGCGTCGAACGCACCCATGGCCGTACCGCGGACGCCCAGCTGGGCTCCGCCGGACCAGGTGACGCCGCAGCAGTCGTTGTCGGTCTGCACCTTGGTGTTGGTGCCGAGCTGGGGGAGCTTCTCCGCCTCGCCCGTCACCACGGCCGGGTTGGTCTGGCCGTTGACCTGCTCGGCCAGTGAGGCGCGGTAGACCGGGCCGAGCGTGTCGACCACGTCCTGGCCGTCCGCCGAGTAGGCGGTGCGGGAGTCGAGCAGGCGCGCCCGGGACTTGGTGATCTCGGCCTTGCGGGCCTTCTGTTCGTCGTTCAGGTCGGCGGCCGTGAGGTCGGCCGGGATCTGGGGCAGGTTCAGCTCGGCGGCGAGCTTGTCCGTGTCCGGGTGGGTGCCGAGCGCGAGCGAGCGGTTGGTGGCCTCCAGGGCACGGAGGACGTTGCCGTACCGGTCGTACTCCTTGGTGTCGATGTCACCGCCGGGGGTGACGGACGGGGTCGCGGTGTTGACCTCGTTGCCGGAGGCGTTGAGGTAGTGCACGGTGGCCGGCTTGTAGCCGTCCGCACCCGGCTTGGCGGCCGAGGCGGTGTTCGTGCCCGGGTCGTCCTCGGGGCCGAAGACGGCGGTGGCATCGGTGGGCGCGTCGGTCTGTGCCCACGTGGCCACGTCCCCACCGGACAGGTCGTACGGGCCGCCGGCGCCGCGGGTCAGCGGCACGTCGTAGACGACGCTGGTCGCGTTCTCGCCGTTGACCTGGTCCTTGCTGCCCGGCGCGAGGGTGCCGCGGCGGACCTTGAGCAGACGGCCCGGGTCCTGGTCGGCGGCGGCCTTGCCGTAGTCGAAGCTCCACGGCAGCTCGCCGGCGGCGCCGATCCGGGTGACCCGGCCGGCGTCGTCGTAGGCGTACGTGGTCTTCAGCGGGGTGGCCAGTCGCGGGTCCCAGACCTGTGCCAGGCGGCCCTTGTCGTCGTACGCGTAGTGCGCGACCTCGACCGGCTCCTGCCTGGAGGTGGCCGGGTTCCACGACCAGACCTTCACGCCGCGGACCCGGTCCAGGTAGTCACCCGGGTTCGTGGACGTGGCGGTGGTCGCCTTGGCGTAGTCGTACTCCATCACCTCGCAGCCGCGAGGCAGCGGGTCGACCGTGCAGCCGTTGACGTCGTCGACGCCCGGTTCGACGGACGGGATCACGCGCTTGACGAGTGAGCGACCCGCGGAGGTGTCGTACTGGTAGCGGGTGGTCGACGAGGGGTCCGACCCGATCTCGCTGACCAGCTGGTAGATGGTGGAGCCTGCCTGGCGGGCGAAGACGGACTTCGCACCGTCCAGAGCGGTCAGCTCGTACGTGGTGCCGGCGGTCTGGATGTCCCAGACCTGGTTGGGGCCGGCCCAGCAGACCCAGATCGAGGCGCCCTTGTCGGCGTCCAGGCACTGGCCCGAGTGACGGTTCATGACCGTGCCGTCGGTGCGGACCTCCCACTGCTGGTTGTCGCCGCCGTTGCAGCCCCACAGGGTGAGCGGGGTGGCGTTGGCGGTCTGGCCCCAGGGGTTGTCCAGGCAGTAGCCGAGCAGGCGCAGGGTCAGGTCGTCCCCGCGGGTCCACTGCTGGTTCGACGCACCGGTGCAGGCGGCCGGCTGGAGCCGGGCACCGTTCCCGGCGGCGCCGTTCGGGACCTCGAGGCACTGCCCCGTGGTCGACAGGACCACGGCACCGGACTTCGCCGGCACGGCCTTGAGGGACATCGCCTCGGCGCCGGGTTCGGGGAAGAAGCTGCCGTCACTTCCCTTGGCGAAGGTCAGCGAGGACTCGTCGTTCCCCTTGATCTCGACCAGGTCGGACTGCGGGAAGGACAGTGCGCGGAAGTCCGCGTCGGTGCCCGCGTCGGGGCCGCCGGCCCACTGCGGGCCGAACGGGGCGACGATCTCCTTCAGCGACAGGTCGTCGAAGAAGACCTCCTTGCCGCTGCCCGCGGCGTTGCCGTTGTAGAGGCGGAACCAGGCCTCGGTGGCGTCCTTCGGGACCGTCATGTCCAGCGTCAGCTGCTGCCAGCCGTCGGTGAACGAGGCCTTCGGGGACGCGGTCTCGCCGTAGCCGGCCGGGGTGCGGTAGACGCCGACCATGCGCAGGCCGCGGTTGGCCAGCGGGTTGTCCAGGCCGGTCGCGCCGGGGACGTAGATCCAGCCGGTGAGGCGGTAGGTCTTGCCGGGCTGCATGCCCTGGCCGAGCGTGTACTCGGGGCCGAGCGCGGCGAAGGAGTCCCAGCCGGAGCTGGCCGGGACGACCAGCAGGGAGTCGGTCGAGTTGTCGTGACCGCGGGCCGTGGAACGGGCGAGGGTCGCCTGACCGGCGGTGAAGCCGGTCAGGTCGGTGCCGACCTGGCGCTGGTTGAGCGTCAGGCGCTCACCCTGGGGCTGCCAGCCGCGGCCGGCGTCACGCGACGAGGCCGCGCGCTTGACCGACATGCCGAACTCGTTGACGTCCGTCACGTCGGTCGAGAAGTCACCGGTCAGCAGGTTGACCGAGCCGGGGCCGATGCCCGCGCCCGCCGCGCCGTCGGCGTTGCGGTCGACGGTGATGGTGTTCCACACGGTGGCGTAGCCGCTGCCGGAGCCGTCCTCGGGGAAGAGGAGGGCGCGGACCTGGACGACGCCGCCGACCTGGCCGAGCGTGTCGAGGACGCTCCAGTTGGCGTGCGGGCCGAGGTCCGCGAGCCGCGGCTTGTCCTCGGAGACCGCGGTGTTGTCCGCCTTGGTCAGGTTGGTGCGGGGGACGGCGTACTCGGTGGCGCCGGGGCCGCGGCGGTACTGGTAGACGACGCGCTTGAACTGGGCCTGCGCGTCCACCGCGAGCTTGACGCGCTTCGCGGACTGGGTGCCGTTGACCGGCGAGCTCATGCCCGCCTGGCCGACCTGGAAGGTGTACGTCGCGGGCGGGGAGAGGTTGCCCGCACGGTCCTTGGACTGCACGCTGAGCACGCGCCGGCCCTCGGTGGTCGGCGTGATCGACGTGGTCAGCGCGCCGGTGGCGGTGACCGTTACCGGCGTGCCGCCGTCCAGGGTGTAGACGTAGGCCGCGGTGTCGTCGGTGCCCGGGGCGGGCGAGAAGGTGAACGAACCGGCCTGGTTGGCGGTGCCGTGCCACAGCCCGTCGGCCGGGTAGTCCGCCGAGCTGACGAACGGGGTGCCGGGCTTGACGGTGTCCGCCACGACGTTGGTGCCGACCCAGCCGGAGCGGGACTTGCCGTCGTCGAGCATGGCCCAGATCGAGTACTGCACGCCCTCGTCCAGCTTGGCGATGCCGTAGTCGGAGGGGCGGACGGTCGCGATGGCGCCGTTCGGGGTGTCCTTGGCGATGCTGCCGATGAACGTGCCGCCGCGCCACAGGTCGAGGTAGATCTTCAGCGGGTCGCCGTCGGGGTCGGCCGCCTGCACCTGGAAGCGCGGGTTGGCGTCCGAGGTGTAGCGCGGGTTGCCCTGCTGGGACGGCTGCACCTCGACGGTCGCGGGCGTGGCCGGGACGGTGTTGTAGGTGACCGAGACGAACGGCGGGGCGCCGCCCTCCGCGGAGCTGAACCGCTTCCAGGACAGGCTGCTGGACTCGTCGGCGGCCTTCAGCATGAAGCCGTAGCTGGAGTCGTGCTGCGCGAAGTACCGCACCATCTCGGTGACGTCGGCCTTCGCCCACGCGGAGCCGTCGGGGGCGGTGCACTGGTGGGTGTCACCGCCGTCGACGTCCCAGGTGTCGTTGGACGTCGCCCACTTGCGGTCGATGCCGGGCTGGTTGCCCCAGCGGGTGCCGGAGTTGGCGCCGTACGCGTTCCACACCTCCCACTGCTTCGCGGTGCAGGAGGACGAGTGGTAGTTGTAGACGTTGAGCGTGGCGCCCAGGATCTGCTTGCCGTTGAACGAGGCGCCCGGGATGGTCAGGAACGACCGGGCCACGACCTTGCCGTCGTAGCTGCCCAGCTTGAGGTCGGTCGACGACGAGGCGTCGATGTTCTCGTTGGTCTGGACGTAGGTGTCGAAGATCGTGCCGACGTCGACCACCGGGTCGACGGTGACCGGGAACTGCGTCCTCGGGCTCGCCAGGAACGCGGCGTCGGGGGTGAACACCAGCTCGGTGTCGGCGCCCTGACCGCGGACCTGCATGGTGACGGGGCCGCGGTTCAGGTGCTCCTGCGAGGCCGGGTCGACCGCGGCGTCCCACATCACGGGGGCCGGGATCCTGACCGCGGCCTTGCCGGTCGCCTTGTCGAGCAGCTGGATCGAACCGTCCTGCTGCGGTGCGACGTCCAGGCCGGTGGTGTCCAGGGGGAGCGTCAGCGTGCCCGCCTGGGACACGGCGGAGCGGTCCTTGACGATCAGGAACTGCTCGAAGCCGGTCCGGGTGGCCTCCAGCACCAGGTCGACGCCGGGGCGGGCGTCGACGTAGGTCGCCTTGTTGCCGTCCAGCTTCGGCTTGGGCAGCTTGCCCAGCCAGCCGAAGCGGACCTGCTGGTCACCCGTGCCGAACTTCACCAGCTCGCGCTCGGCGGGAGCGGGCGCGGGCGCCGGCTGCGGGTCGGCCGCCGGTGCGGCCGCGCGGGCGGCGCCGCGCGAGGCGCGGGTCGCCTCAGCCGATGCCGATGCCGACGCGGAGGCGGACGGTGACGGCGACGCGGACGGCGTGGCCGAGGGCGTCCCGCTCGGGGCGGCGGTCGCGCCGGGCGTGCCGGTGGTGGCGGTGGCCGTGGGCGCAGCGGTGGTCGGCGCGGCCGAGGTCGGGGCTGCGCCGGGCGTCGCGCTCGGGGCCGCCGAGGGCGCTCCCGTCGGTGCGTTCGGTGCGCCCGGGGTCGCCGCGGCGCCCGGCAGGCTGTCGCCCACCGTCACGCCGGCGTCGCCGCCCTCGAAGACGACTCCGCCGGGGTGCGCCTTCGGTGCGACCTTGCCGTCGGGCGTCTGCACCAGGGTGGTGTCGACAGGCACCCAGGCGTCGCCGACCTTCATCCGGATCGGCCCGGTGGAGCGGTCGGAGGTCAGCGTGCCGTCCGGGTTCGCCCACACCGTGGAGAACTCGGTCCGGGCGCCGGTGACCTCGATGCGGCGCTTCTGCAGCCGGGCCGCGAGCAGGGCCGACGCCTCGTCGGGTGCCTCGGTGCCCGGGACGGCGGGCGGGGCGGGGGGAGTGGGGGCGGCGGAGGCGGGGGCGGCTGTCACCGCGTCCACCACCACGCCGGCCTGCACCAGCAGGCCGAGCGTCAGGAGCGCCGATATCGGGCGCATTCGACGCGTGGAGAAGGCCCCGGCCGCGAATGCGGACGAGGCCTGAGAACGTCGTGCCATCAAGTCTCTCTCAAGAGAATTTCGGTCTTTGGAATGGCCTGGTTAAAGCCGAGGTCAATCTTTCACGCTCAGCGGACACTCAGTTACCAATCAGGATGACGATTCCGTAACGGATCACTCACGCTCTGGAATCGATTCCGGGCGGCAGGAATCGACTGTCCGTCAGAAATGCCCGGCCGCATGAAGAAAGGCGAAAGAAGAACGGCGAATGGGAAAGTCCCGCTCAGCCCCGGCCGTGCCGCCGGCTCAGCCCGCGGGTCGGGACGGTGTCCAGGACGAGGGTGCGGGCCTGGTCGGCCGTCATGGGGCGGGCGAAGAGGTAGCCCTGGCCGAAGGGGCAGCCCATGGCGGCGAGGAGGTCGCGCTGGTCGGGGTGCTCGATGCCCTCGGCGATGACCTTGACGCCGAGGGTGTCGGCGATGCGGGCGATGCCCTCGACGAGGGCGTACTGCTGCTGGGAGAGTCCGAGTCCGTCGATGAAGGACTTGTCGATCTTGAGAATGGAGATCGGGAACTCGCGCAGGTAGGAGAGTGACGAGTATCCGGTGCCGAAGTCGTCGATGGCGATGCCGACGCCGAGTTGTCCGAGGGTGGCCATGTCGGCGTGGACGCGGTCGTCGCGGCGCATCAGGACGGATTCGGTGAGTTCGAGGACGAGGGTGTGCGGGTCGATTCCGGAGGTCCGCAGGACGTCGCGGACGACGTCGACGAAACCGGCGTCGCGGAACTGGCGGGCCGACACGTTGACGTTGACCCGCAGCGGGGGCCGGCCGCTGCTGGCCCGGGCGGCGGAGCTGGCGGCGTGCCAGGCGGCGGCCTCCAGGGCGGCGCGTTCCAGGACCCAGGCGCCGAGCGGGACGATCTGGCCGCTCTCCTCGGCGAGGGAGATGAACTCGTCGGGCAGCACCATGCCGCGCCGGTCGTGCGGCCAGCGGACCAGGGCCTCGAAGGCGACCAGGTCGCCCGTGGCGAGGTCGACGATCGGCTGGTAGTACAGCTGGAAGGCCGCCTCGGCGATCGCCGTGTCCAGGTTCTCGTTCAGCTCGTGCCGCTCGACCAGCCCGGCCTGCAGGGCCGCCTGGTAGTGGCACCACTGGCGGCGACCGGCCGCCTTCGCCGAGTAGAGCGCCAGGTCGGCGTGGGTGAGCAGCTCGGCGGCGTCCACGCTGTCCTCGGTGGTCGCCACCCCGATGCTCGCCGTCACCCGGACGGCGCCCGCGCTGAGCTTGAACGGTTCGCCGAACACCGCCAGCACGCCGTCCGCGATCGCGTCGACGTCGCCCGGGCGCAGCGCGTCCTCCACCAGTACGGCGAACTCGTCGCCGCCGAGCCGCGCCGCGGTGTCCGAGGTGCGCAGCGCGGTGGAGATCCGCAGCGAGACGGCGACCAGCAGCTCGTCGCCGACCGCGTGCCCCTGGGTGTCGTTGACCACCTTGAAGTCGTCCAGGTCGATGAAGAGGACGCCGGTGACGGCGCCGCTGCGCTCACCGCGGGAGAGCGCGTGGCCGACCCGGTCCTGGAACAGCACCCGGTTGGCGAGGCCGGTCAGCGAGTCGTGGAAGGCCCGGTGGGTGAGCTCGCGCTCCATCTGGCGCTGCTGGGTCACGTCGCGCAGGGTGAGCACCAGTCCGAGGACGGTCGGGTCGGCGCGCAGGTCGTTGAAGCGGACCTCGACCTCGATCGGGGTGCCGTCCTGCCGCAGCAGCCGCCAGTGTTCACGCGGCTGCTCGCGCGACTCGCGGCCCGCGACGCCGCCGGACGGCGGGTCGGCTGGCCCCCGCATCCGGGCCAGCGCCTTGCCGACGGACCGGCTGTCCTCGGGCGGGACGAGGTCGGTGAACAGCTTGCCGTGCAGTCCGGGGTAGCCGAGCACCCGCTCGGCGGAGGAGGAGGCGTAGCGCACGCCGTCGTCCGCGTCGAGGATCAGGATGACGTCGCTGGCGCTCTGCACCAGGGTGCGGAAGTAGAGCTCGCTGTTGCGGCGGTTGACCTCCTGGCTGAGCATGACGCGCTCCACGGCCAGGGCGGCCTGGGCGGCCAGGATCTCCAGCGAGCTCCAGAGGCTGGTCAGCTCCTGGTCGGTGCCGGTGACGATCAGGGCGCCGATCAGAGGGTCGCCGGAGGGGCGCTCGGCGAGGGTGAGCGGGCAGAGCAGGGCCGAGGGCATCCCGTCGAGACGGGTGGCCAGGTCGGTGCCGATGTCCTCGACGGGCAGTAAGCGGGTCTCCCGGTAGGCGGCGAGCGCCAGCACCTCGTCGGAGTCGGAGGTGGGGCCGAGGTGGTGCTGCGCCGGGCCGCGTTCGGCGTGCCGGACGTGCAGCACCCCGGCCTCGGTCACGGCGAGCAGCGCGACGTGCCCGGCCTCGGCGGGCATCAGGGTGGACGCGGAGGCCTGGACGGCGTCCGCGACCTCCTCCACGGTGACGGCCGCGGTGAGCCGGGCACCCGCCTCGCGCAGCGCCCGTTCGCGTGAGATGGCCTCCCTGCGGGCGACCACGACGACCGCCAGCCTGGCCAGCACGAGCAGGTAGATCAGCGCGGAGAAGGCGCCGATCACGCCCGCGTTGCTGGTGTTGCCGGCCAGCGACTCGATGATCAGGATCGCGGGGGCGACCAGCGAGGCCAGGGTGAGCAGCAGCAGCCGCCCCGGGCTGAGGTCGGGTTGCTGGGTGGGCACCGGTTTGGTGAGCTCGACCATCGAGGGGTGCAGGGCCGCCGCGCCCCAGGCGGTGTAGAAGGCGGCCCAGCCGAGCTCGACGGGGGTGCCGATGTGCCAGGTGCCGTGCAGCTGGATCAGCCCGTAGAGCACGTCGGAGGCCAGGATGCCTAGGGTGCCCACGGTGAGCAGCTGCAGCGAGCGGCTCTTGCCGCCGCGGGGGGTGAGCAGGCGCAGCAGCAGGGCCAGGACGACCACGTCGCCGAGCGGGTAGGCGATCGAGACGGCCTTCTGGATCCAGGTGAGGTCCTGGTTCCGGGCGTACGGGAGGATCAGGTAGATCCAGGAGAGCAGCGCCAGGCCCATGGTGAGGATCAGTGCGTCGAGCAGCCCGGCGCGGTCCTGATGGGCCGTCCGCCACCGGATGAAGCCGAGCACGCCGAACGCGTACAGCACGAACTCGGCCAGGTAGAAGACGTCCGCCACGGACGGGAAGGGGTTGTCCAGGTGCAGGATGTTCAGCTGGATCGCCTGCACCACCTCGCCCGCCGTGAAGCTCAGGTTGGCGAGTGCGAGCAGGTACCAGGGCATCGCGTGCGCGGGGCGGTTGAGGCGGACGCCGACGACCATGGCGGCGACGCCGCCGAGGCCGATGCCCGTCCACCAGATGATCCGCTGCGAGGGGTTGGCGTAGTAGATGCCGGTGAACAGCACCATCCACACCAGGTAGACGGCCATCAGGCGTTGGCGCCGACGAGTCAACGGGGCTACCTCCTCCGCGACATCACCCGGCCGTTCCGGCGGGCTAGTTCGGGCGAGGGCGGGGTGTTCGGCGGTCGGGTCGGCTCGCCCCGGTCCGGTTCGGCGCAGGGGCCGATCCGCCCGGCCGGACCCCGACCGGACGTTCCTCCTGTGCCGTGAGTGCGTATAGTCGGAAATGTCGCACCTCCCAGCATTCTGCCGCCACACCACGAGGTCAAGCCGGTGGACGAAGCAGTCGACAGCGCACAGGGCGCAGTAACCGATGTGAACGCCGGACGTCACGCCGTGGTTCGCAACGACAACGGTCAGTACGCGATCTGGCCCGGCGACTTAACCGTCCCGGGCGGCTGGTACCTGATCCACGGGCCGTCCACCCGCGAGGACTGCCGGGCCTACGTGGAGCGCGAGTGGCGCCCGCCCTCCCTGGGCTTCCCGGGCGACCCCCGGTACGGCCGGTCACCCGCGGGCTTCGCCGACACCGTGCACGGCCTGTTCCGCACCCGCGCCGCCCACGACCCCGAAGCCGCCGCCGTGATCGACGACGGCGTCACGCTGAGCTACCGGGAGCTCGACCGGCGCAGCGACCGCCTGGCCGACGCCCTGCGGGCCGCCGGCGCCGGCCCGGACCACGTCGTGCCGGTCTGCCTCGAACGCGGCGCGGCCCTCGTCGTCGCCTGGCTCGGGGTGCTCAAGGCCGGCGGGGCCTTCCTGCCGCTCGACCCGGCCTACCCGGTGCGGCGCATCGACCAGCTCGTCGAGGACTGCGGAGCCCAGGTCGCCGTCACGGACGGCAGGGCGCTCCCGGGCGTACGGAACCTGCGCCCCGACGCCGGCCCGCCGGATCCCGTGGCACCTGCCGGGACACCGGACTCCAGGCCCGACGACCTCGCCTACCTGATCTACACCTCCGGCACCACCGGCGTCCCCAAGGGCGTCGCGGTCACCCACCGCTCCCTGGTCTTCACCCTCGACCGGGTCGTGCGCGCCTACGGCCTGGCCCCCGGCGACCGCGTCCTGCAGCTCGCCGCGCTCGGCTTCGACACCTCCCTCGAGCAGGTCTTCGCCACGCTGCTGGCCGGGGCCACCCTGGTCCTCGGCGGCGGCCGGACCTGGGCGCCCACCGAGCTCGTCCACCGGATGGACGGCGTCGGCCTGACCGTCGCCGACCTCACCCCCGCGTACTGGCACCACGTGCTCGCACTGCTCCCGCCCGCCGTGCCACCCGCACCGGCCCCGGACCCGCCGGACGGGGCCGGCGGAACGCCGCCCGGCGCGACGCGCCCCGCCCCCACGGGCGCCACCCCCGACACCGCCGGTTCCGACACCGCCGGTTCCGACACCGCCCGCCCGGCCGGCGGCACCATCGGCGGCACCACGCCGCCGGGGCCCGGTCGTGACGGACTGCGGCTGGTCGTCGTCGGCGGCGACGTCGTGCACGCCGACGACTGCCGGGCCTGCCTGGAGCGGCTGCCCGGCGTGCGCCTGGTGAACGCCTACGGGGTCACCGAGGCCGCCATCACCTCCGCCCTGTGCGAGATCACCCCGGACCTCGTGGCGACCGCCGGTGCGGCTGGGGCGGCCGCGCCCATGCCGATCGGCCGCCCGCTGCCCGGCGTGCGGGTGCACGTCCTGGACGCCCGGCTGCGGCCCGTCCGGCCCGGCGAGAAGGGCGAGATCCACCTCGGCGGCCCCGGTCTGGCCCGCGGCTACTGGCGCGCGCCCGTGCTCACCGCCGAGTCCTTCCTGCCCGACCCGTACGCGCCCGTCCCCGGCGAGCGGATGTACCGCACCGGCGACGCCGGCCGCTGGCGGTCCGACGGGCAGCTGGAGATCCTCGGCCGCCTCGACGACCAGGTCAAGGTGCGCGGCAACCGGGTCGACCCGGCCGAGATCGAGGCCGCCCTCGCCGCCCACCCCGACGTCCGGCAGGCCCGGGTCGCCGCCGACAGCGGCGCCCCCGACGGCAGCCGCGCGCTCACCGCGTACTACACGCTCGCCGACCGCGCCTCCACCGGCGCCCGCGCCCGGCGCGACCGGATCCGGGCCTACCTGGCCGAGCGGCTGCCCGAGTACATGGTCCCGGCCGAGTTCGTCCTGCTGGACAGCATGCCGCTCACCGCCGCCGGCAAGATCGACCGCCGCCTGCTGCCGCGCTCCGAACCCAAGGTGCACCGGCGTGACGGCGAACGGCGCACCCCCGCGCGCACCCAGGACCGCGTCGGGTCGGCCCCCGGCGCCGGAGCGGTCGAGGCCGCCATCGGGCACTTGTGGACCGAGCTGCTGGGCGTCGAGGACGTCGGCCCCGCCGACGACTTCTTCGCCCTCGGCGGCAACTCGCTGCTCGCCATGGAGATGCTCGCCCGCGCCCGGATCATGCTCGGCATCGACGTCACCCGGATCCGTGCACTCACCCGCGCCCTGCTGCGCGACGCCACCCTGCGCGCCTTCGCCACCGCCGTGCAGGCCGCCCGCGCCGACGGCTCCGGCACCCGGGAGGCCGCCCTGGACTGGGCCGCCGAGGCCCAACTCCCTTACCCGGTAAAGCAGTCCTGGAGCCCCGCGCCCTGCCGGGCCGATCCGGCCGAGATCCTGCTCACCGGTGCCACCGGGTTCTGCGGCGCCCACCTGCTGCACGCCCTGCTCGCCACCACCCGGGCCCGGATCCACTGCCTGGTCCGCGCCCCCGACGAGGAGCACGGGCTGGAACGCCTGCGCGCCTCCCAGCAGCGCTTCCTGCGGCACGACCTCGCCGACACCCGCGTGCTGCCGCTGGTCGGCGACCTCGCCGAACCCCGGCTCGGCCTCACGGAGCGCCAGTTCGCCTGGCTGGCCGGCAACGTGGACGCCATCCACCACCTCGGCGGACAGGTCAACTTCATCTACCCGTACCACCAGCTGCACGCACCCAACGTGGGCGGCACCCGCGAGATCGTCCGCCTCGCCGGGCACAGCCGGGGCATCCCCGTGCACTACCTGTCCACCCTCGCCGTCCTGGCCGGCTTCGGCGCGGCCGGCGTCGACGAGGTCACCGAGCGGACCCCGCTCGCCCACGCCGACAAACTCGGCGTCGGCTACGTCGAGAGCAAGTGGGTCTCCGAGCAGCTGCTGCACAACGCGGCCGCCGCCGGGCTGCCCGTCACCGTGCTGCGCACCAACGACGTCACCGGGGACCTCGCCAGCGGCGTCATGAACACCGGCACCGAGATCTGCGCGCTCATCAAGTACCTCGCCGACAGCGGCACCTGCCCCGACGTGCGGCTGCTGCTCGACTTCGTCCCGGCCGACCGGTTCGGCCAGGCCGTCGCCCACATCGCCGCCCACGCCCCCGCCAACGGCGAGGTCTACCACCTCACCTCGCCGCGCCCGGCCGTCCTCGCCGACCTCGCCGACCGGCTCCGGGCCCGCGGCCACCCGATCGCCGAACTCCCGTACGGCGAGTGGGTACAGGGTCTGGTGCGGTTCGCCGCCGGCCACCCGACCCACCCCATCACCCCGTTCGTCCCGCTCTTCGTCGACCGCAGCCCGGGGACGGACCTGTCGATCAGCGAGATGTACTTCCGCCCGACCTTCCCGCTGTTCGACCGGGCCAACACCGACGAGGCGCTCACCGGCAGCGGCATCGAGCTGCCCGCGGTGGACGCCGACCTGCTCGACCTCTACCTGCGGCAACTGGCGGCGGAGGGCTTCCTCGCCGCACCGGCCGGAGCGCTGCGCGGATGAACGCCTTCGCCGGACTGGACGTGCGCACCGCGCCCGCGGACGGGCCGGTGGCCTTCGGTGCGGGCCTCGGCGCGGCGGAGCTGCTGGCGGCCTACCGGTGCGGGCTGTTCCCGATGCCCGCGGCCGACGAGTTCGCCGCCGCGTACAACGAGGCGCGCTTCCAGGATGCCGTGGAGAAGGGCGAGTTGGCGCTGCTGACCGCCCCCGGCGGTCCCTCCGGAGGCCCGGACGCGGACCCGTACGCGCTCGCCTGGTGGTCACCCGACCCCCGCCCCGTGCTGCCCCCCGACGGCGTGCGGATCGGCCGCCGGCTCGCCCGGCGGCTCCGGAACGGGCTGCCGTGGTGGACCAGCGCCGACCGGTCCTTCGGCGAGGTGCTGGAGCGCTGCGCCGAGCGGCGTCAACCCGTCTGGCTCACCGACGAGTTGAAGAAGGGGCTGGAGGAGCTGCACGCGCTCGGGGCGGCGCACAGCGGAGAGGTGTGGGAGGGCGACGAGCTGATCGGCGGGGTCTTCGGCGTCGCCACCGGGCCCGTCCTCAGCCTCGACTCGATGTTCCACCTCCGCCCCGACGCCGCCCGGGTGGCCGTCGCCGACCTGGGCGTGCGGTTCGGCGCGGCCGGCGGGCGGCTGCTCGACGCCCAGTGGGACGGCCCGCACATCCGCAGCCTCGGGGCCGTCCTGATGCCGCGCGAGCGGTACCTGGCCGAGCTGGCCGCCGGTGTCGAGCCGGGGCCGCTGGCCTGCGGGCCGAAGCCGGCGGCCCGGCTGGCCTGACCCGCCCCGCCCGCCCGGCCTGCCTGCGCGGGCCCTGCTCCGGCGACCTCGGCGCGTTCACCCCGGTGCGTTCACCTCGGCGACGCCCGCCGTTTGGCCTGTCTTCGACAAACTTATTCCTCGTCAGTAACATAGCGCCGCGTGTTCAAGCGCTCCATAGGCAGGGCCACCGGCCCCGCCGTCCTCACCCTCATCCTCGCCGGGGTCGCCGCCTGCGGACCCACCACCCCGGGCACCCAACCAGCCGCCGCCGGCGCCGCCGCACCGGCCGCCACCGGCCCCGCAGTCGCCGCACCGGCCGCCGCCGCGGGCACCCCGGCCGCCGCCCAGGCCGCCGGCGCCCCCCGGGCCAAGGCCGGCACCCCGACCGCCACACCCACCAGCGCCAAGCCCACCGCGGCCGCCGCCGCCGCACCCGTCGCCGCCGCGCCGGCCGGCGACAAGCAGGCCGCCATCGCGGCCCCGGCCAAGGACGGCGGCGCGGCCACCCCGGCCGACCGCAACCTCCAGCTCACCGCGTACGACCCGGCGAGCGGCACCGCCGTCCTCTCCGCGCCGGCCGCGCCGACCGCGCCGACGACCGCGCCCTCCACCCCGGCCACCCCGTCGGGCACCCCCACCGCGGCCCCCGCCGTCCAGCCCGGGCAGCTGATCGCCAGCCCGCCCACCGCCGCCGCCCCCCAGGGCGCGCTGGTCGCCGTCACCGCCGTCCACCCCGGCGCCGGCACCACCCTCAACCTCGCCACCCGCCCCGCCACCCTCGCCGAACTCCTCGGCGGCACCGAGGCCGACGGCAAGGTGCCGGTCGACCCGCACGGCATCACCGTCACCCCGCTGGTCAAGGACCTCAAGGCCACCGTCGGCGCAGACCCGTCCGGCGTCAAGGCCGACGCCTCCGGCACCCTGGAGGTCGACGTCAAGGCGCCCATGCCGCTGCCCGGCGGCGCCAGCGTCGACGCCAGCGGCTCCCTCCAGCTCCACCCCGCCGTCCACTTCGCCTACCACGGCGCGGCCGCCGGGAGCCCCCGCACCGCCTCCATCGGCTTCGACCTCGGCGCCCAGGCCCACTGGAAGGTCACCGGCGACCTCGCCCGCGACACCGGCGCGGCGCCCGTCCGGCTGCCCTTCGCCAAGCTCCAGGCCAGCCCCGTGCTGACCGTCGCCGGGCTGCCCGTCGTGGTCAACCTCGGCCTCACCTGCTACCTGGAGATCAGCGCCGACGGCCAGGTCCACCTGGAGGCCGAGCAGGAGGCCACCGGCACCTGGGCCGTGCGCGCCGACTACACTGGCGGCAAGGGCTGGGCCCCGACCACCAGCGCCGACACCAAGGTGTCCCCGGTCCGGGTGCGCCTCACCGGCAAGGCCGGCGTCCGCGCCGCCCTCGGCACCGAGGTCAGCATCGGCCTCTACGACACCGTCGGCGTCGAGACGACCGTCGCCCCCTACCTGCGGGCCCAGGCCGAAGGCTCCCTGAGCGCCGACTCCTCCGGCAACCCGCCGCAGGCCCAGGGCAGTTGGTCCCTGGTCGGCGGCGTCGACCTGAACGGCTCGCTGACCGCCCACCTCAAGGTCTTCGGCACCCCGGTCATCGAGGGCAAGCTCCCGCTGCCCCCGTTCCACCGCGAATGGCCCCTGCTCGCCGGCTCCGCGGTCCTGCCGTCCACGAAGCCCACCAGCAGCTGAGCCTCCCCCGAGAGCGATCCCAGGAGTGGGAAGTCGGCGGGTCCGACTTCCCACTCCTGCGTTTCTCGCCCGAGCGAGCGGGTTCCTCCGGACCGAGGGCGCCGGCACCCCGTCCGGCCGACGGCTCCCCGCCGGCGCCGGTCAGATCCAGTTCCGGTTCCGGGCCGCCAGCGCGGCCTGGAACCGGTTGGGGGCGCCGAGGCGTCGCATCAGTGCCGCGACGTGGCTGCGGTACGTCCGCACCGACATGTCCAGGGTGCGGGCGCCGGCCTCGTCCTTGTCGGCGCGGGCCATGGTCCGCAGCACCTCCCGCTCGATCGCGCTCGGGAGCTCCTCCCCGACGCCGCAGGCCTGTGACCAGCGGCGCTCGAAAAGAGCCAGCAGGTGGGCGACCACTCCCGGTTGGCGGATGACCAGGGCGCCCCGGGTGATGTCCTGCGGGTCGGTGGCGACGAGGGCGGTTCGGCGGTCGAAGACCACCATCCGTTCGAGCGGGTCGGGCGTACCGCGTACCTGGGCGCCCTGTTCGGCCAGTTCGGTGGCGAAGCGGCTGACCCTGCGGCACTCGAGGGCGTTGCTGTGCAGGATGGTCCGCATCCGCAGGCCGCGCCGTAGGTACTTGAGGTCGGAGGCCCGGACGGCGTCGAGAGCGGCGGAGATGATCGGCCCCGGGTGGGTGGTCAGACGCTCCTCGCGGACGAAGAACGACAACTCGTCGACGCACTCGACCACCTGGTCGATGCCCTCGACGTACTGGAGATCGCCCGCCGGATCCTGCCGCCCCGCCCGCAGGTCCTCCAGCAGGCCGTCCACCAGGTGGCGGGCAGAGAGGACCCGTCGGATCTCGTCCTGGAGTCCGTCGAGCCGGCGCCGGGCCAGCCGTTCGACGGCGGTTCTCGGGTCGACGGCGTCGAACGCGGGATCGTGCGGGGGCCGACCGTGCGCGGTGGTCGCCAGACCGATTTCACGGAGCCCGGTGACGGCCGCCCGGGCGTCGTCGAAACCGAGTCCGCAGCCGAGGGCGATCGCGGTGATGCCGATGCGGGGGGAGCGCAGGAGCAGCCGGTAGACCGACTCCTCCCGGGTGCTCACGCCCAGTACTGCCAGTGTGTTGCCTTCCACGCGGGTGCCCTCGGGGTGTCGAAGCGGAGGTGGCGGTCCGGATCGGGCCGCCGCAGGACAGTGATCGTCCAACAGCGGCCGGGGGCTCCCCAGGGACCTGCGCCCCGACCGGTCGGGACCAACGTCCCGGGGCTCGCAGGAAGTTGCAGCCCGGTGGTGCAGGCAGTGCCACCGGAAGCGGGCGCTCGGCGGATCCGGACGCCGGTAGGTTTGTTCGTGTCCGGATGGACAAGCCCGCGGCTGCTCGGCGCAGTTGCGGGTCGAGGGGGGGCGGGGGGGCCGGGGGGGGGGGGGGGGGCCCCGGGCCCCCCCGGGGGGTCGCCCCCCCCCCGGGGGGGGCCGGGGGGGGGGGGGGGTTGTGGGTATTTTTGGGGGGCACGGGCGGCCCCCCCCAC
>NZ_JBITCO010000018.1:0-74370 GCF_044453265.1 Kitasatospora sp. NPDC051705
ACATTCCGAACCCGGAAGCTAAGCCTCACAGCGCCGATGGTACTGCAGGGGGGACCCTGTGGGAGAGTAGGACGCCGCCGAACAATTCTTCGAGAGAAGCCCCCGCCGGGTGAACCGGACGGGGGCTTCTCTGTTGTAAGGTCAACGTGCAGTGTCGTCACACGGATCAGGAGGCCCCCGGGTGGAGGTCCAGGAGACGCGGGTCCAGACCGATCGCGTCCTCACCATCCCCAACCTGCTCAGCATGGGCCGGCTGGTCGGCGTTCCGCTTTTTCTCTGGCTGATTCTCTGGCCGGTCTTCGACGGCCCCAACAACGACGGTTGGGCGCTGCTGATCCTGGCGTTGAGCGGGATCAGCGACTACCTGGACGGAAAGCTCGCCCGGCGGTGGGGGCAGATCAGCCGGGTGGGGCAGCTGCTCGATCCGCTGGCGGACCGGCTCTATGTGCTGTCCACCCTGGTCGGATTGACCTGGCGTGAGATTCTGCCGTGGTGGCTCACGGCGATTCTGCTGGCGCGTGAGGTGTTTATCGCCGCGCTGCTGCCCATCCTGAACCGGCACGGTTACGGACCGCTGCAGGTGAGTTTTCTGGGGAAGGCCGCGACCTTCAACCTGATGTACGCGTTTCCGCTCCTGCTGCTCGGCAGCGTGGACAGCTGGATCGCGCGGCCGGCCGAGGTGGTCAGCTGGGCCTTCATCTGGTGGGGGACCACGTTGTACTGGTGGGCCGGTATTCTCTACGCCGTTCAGGCGCGGCGCATCATCCGGGCGAGTACCGCGGGCTCCGCGTCCGCAGTCTGAGACACGGGCTGAGAGAAGTCCCACGTCGTATCGGTGCGTCGGACGATACCTTCAGGGTAGAGATCCCTCTGGAACGGTTTGATGGACCTGCAGGTCCACCACCGCGAAGGAGGACGCACCCGTAATGAAAGCCGTAGTCATGGCAGGGGGCGAAGGCACCCGACTCCGCCCGATGACCTCGAGCATGCCGAAGCCGCTGCTACCGGTGGCCAATAGGCCGATCATGGAGCACGTGCTCCGGCTGCTGAAGCGGCACGGTCTCTCCGACACCGTCGTCACCGTCCAGTTCCTGGCGTCACTGGTCAAGAACTACTTCGGTGACGGCGAGGACCTGGGCATGCATCTGACCTATGCCCACGAGGAGACGCCGCTCGGCACTGCGGGGAGTGTCAAGAATGCCGAGGACGCGCTGAAGGACGACTCCTTTCTGGTGATCTCCGGTGACGCGCTGACCGACTTCAATCTCTCCGAATTGATCGACTTTCACCGCAGTAAGGACGCACTGGTCACCGTCTGTCTCACCAGGGTGCCGAATCCCCTGGAGTTCGGAATCACGATCACCGATGACGACGGACGCGTCGAGCGGTTCCTGGAGAAGCCGACCTGGGGGCAGGTCTTCTCCGACACCGTGAACACCGGTATCTACGTGATGGAACCCGAGGTCTTCGACTACGTGGCGGCGGGTGAGTCCGTCGACTGGTCGAGCGACGTCTTCCCGCAGCTGTTGAAGGAGGGCAAGCGGGTCTACGGGTACGTCGCCGAGGGCTACTGGGAGGACGTGGGCACCCACGAGAGCTACGGCAAGGCCCAGGCGGACGTCCTGGAGGGCAAGGTGGACGTCGAGATCGACGGCTTCGAGATCTCCCCGGGGGTCTGGGTCGCCGAGGGCGCCGAGGTGGACCCGGAGGCCGTCCTGCGGGGCCCGCTGTACATCGGTGACTACGCCAAGGTCGAGGCCGGGGTGGAGATCCGTGAGCACACCGTGCTCGGCAGCAACGTGGTGGTCAAGCGCGGCGCCTTCCTCCACAAGGCGGTGGTGCACGACAACGTCTACGTCGGGCCGCAGAGCAACCTGCGCGGCTGCGTGGTGGGCAAGAACACCGACGTGATGCGGGCCGCTCGGATCGAGGACGGTGCGGTCATCGGGGACGAGTGCCTGATCGGCGAGGAGTCGATCATCGGGGCGAACGTCCGCGTCTACCCGTTCAAGACCATCGAGGCCGGCGCCGTGGTCAACACCTCGGTGATCTGGGAGTCCCGCGGCCAGGAGCACCTCTTCGGGCTCCGGGGCGTCTCCGGGATCCTGAACGTCGAGATCACCCCGGAACTGGCCGTGCGGCTGGCCGGCGCGTACGCCACGACCCTGAAGAAGGGGGCGACCGTCACCATCGCGCGTGACCACTCGCGTGGTGCGCGTGCGCTCAAACGGGCGATGATCTCGGCGCTCCAGACCTCCGCGATCGACGTCCGGGACCTGGAGAACGTGCCGATGCCGGTGGCCCGGCAGCACACCGCGCGCGGGAGCGCCGGCGGCATCTTCCTTCGGACCACACCGGGGGTGCCGGACTCACTGGACATCCTCTTCTTCGACGAGCGCGGGGCCGACCTCTCGCAGGCCGGGCAGCGCAAGCTGGACCGCGTGTACGCGCGCCAGGAGTACCGGCGCGCCTTCCCCGGCGAGATCGGCGACCTCACCTTCCCGTCCAGCGTCTTCGACTCCTACGCGGGCAACCTGCTGCGGGCCGTGGACACCACAGGCGTCCGGGAGGCCGGGCTGAAGGTGGTCGTCGACACCGCGCACGGCAGCGCGGGCCTCGTCCTGCCCAGCATCCTCGGGCGGCTCGGGGTGGAGGCGCTGACCGTCTCCAGCGGGCTGGACGAGGCCAGGCCGACGGAGGACGCGGAGGAGCGGCGGGCCGGGCTGGCCAGGCTCGGGGAGCTGGTGGCCTCCTCCCGGGCGGCCTTCGGCGTCCGCTTCGACCCGGTCGGCGAGCGCGTCGCCTTCGTCGACGAGCTCGGGCGGGTGATCGACGACGACCGGGCCCTGCTGGTGCTGCTGGACCTGGTCGCGGCCGAGCGGCGCAGCGGTCAGGTGGCGTTGCCGGTGACGACCACCAGGATCGCGGAGCAGGTCGCGGCGTACCACGGCACCCAGGTCATCTGGACCACGACGACCCCGGACGACCTCGCGAAGGCGGCCTCCGCCGAGGGCACCGTGTTCGGCGGGGACGGGCGCGGCGGTTTCGTGGTGCCGGAGTTCAGCGGGGTGCTGGACGGGGCCGCGGCCTTCGTCCGGCTGGTCGGCCTGGTGGCGCGCACCCAGCTCACGCTGAGCCAGATCGACGCCCGGATCCCGCAGGCGCACATCCGCCGCCGGGACATCGCCACGCCGTGGGCGGCCAAGGGCATGGTCATGCGTTCGGTGGTGGAGGCGGCCGGCAGCCGGCGGCTGGACACCACCGACGGCGTCCGCGTCGTCGAGGCGGACGGGCGCTGGACGCTGGTGCTGCCGGACCCCGCCGAGGCGACCACCCACCTGTGGGCGGAGGGCCCGGACGACGAGGCGACCGAGGCGCTGCTGGACGAGTGGGCCGCGGTGGTCGACGGGGCAGGTCGGTGACGACGACACCGGTCTGACCGAGGAACGGTCCTGACCAGCGGGGCGTGCGGCGGAAGCCGTGCGCCCCGCTGTCCGTTTCACACCCTTCGGCCTGATCCGTCACTTTGCGTCGTGTTTGCAGCTCAGGGGGCGTGCACGGGGCCCGTCTCCGACGTGGGACGATGGTCCGCATGCCAGCGACGCCGACGCCGAGTGCTCCGAACGGACGGTACAACCGCCCGGACGCCTCGATGTCCCTGCTGACCAACGTGATGGACCACAGCCTCGACGAGGGCTACGCCGAGGCGGCCGCGGCCCGCGGCGGCGACCGCGACGGCCGGATACCCAGGACGGCCCGCGGCCTGCTCACGCTGGGCGCCGGGCTGGCCCTGGTCGGGGCCGTGGTGACGGTCGGTGCGGTGAACGCGCACAAGGCGGAGCCGACGCTGGCCAAGGAGCGGGACGCGTTGATCCACCGGATCAACGACAGCAACGGCTCGGCGGACCACCTGCAGCAGCAGGTCCAGGACCTGCGGCGCAAGGTCGAGAGCACGCAGCAGCAGGCGCTCGCCACGGGGAGCGGCGACGCCGGCGGGCTGACCGGTGCGGTGGGGCTGGGCGAGGTGACGGGACCGGGGGTGAAGTTGGTCCTGGAGGACGCCGCCGGGACCGGCGGCGGGGGCAACGTCGACCCGCGGGCCGGGCAGGGCTTCTCCAACAGCGGCCGGCTGCGGGACCGCGACCTGCAGCTCGTGGTGAACGGTCTGTGGGGATCCGGGGCGGAGGCGGTGGCGATCAACGGCCAGCGGCTGACCGCCCTCTCGGCGATCCGGGCCGCGGGCGAGGCGGTGCTGGTGGACAACCGGCCGCTCGTCCCGCCGTACAACATCCAGGCGATCGGGGACGGCCCGAAGCTCCTCACCGCCTTCGAGAACGACATGGCCGGGCAGTACCTGCGGCTGCTCCAGGAGAAGTACGGCATCAAGTCGACCCTCTCCGCGCAGAAGAGCCTGACGCTGCCGGCGGCCGTGGGCGTCTCGCTGCGGACCGCGCAGCCCGTCACCCCCGAGCCCTCACCCACGGCGAGCCCGTCGGCCGCGCCGAGCGCGACGCCGTCGCCCACGGCCGGAACCTCCGAGAGCCCGAGCGCGTCCGTCCCACCGTCCGCGAGCGGCACCGGCACGCCCTCGGGCCCCGCGCGCCGGACCCCGGGCGCCACCACCAAGACCACGACAGCCCACTCGTCCACGACGGCCCCGACCGGGTCGTCGTCCGCAGGGACAGGAGCAGCTAGACCGTGATTGCCGTACTGGGTCTCGTGATCGGGGTGGTCGTCGGGCTCTTCGTCCAGCCCGAGGTGCCGGACGCCGTCGTGCCGTACCTGCCGATCGCGGTGGTGGCGGCGCTGGACGCCGTGTTCGGTGGTGTCCGGGCGATGCTGGACGGGATCTTCAACGACAAGGTGTTCATCGTCTCCTTCCTCTCGAACGTGGTGGTCGCGGCGCTGATCGTGTTCCTCGGTGACCAGCTGGGCGTCGGCTCGCAGCTGTCCACGGGCGTGGTCGTCGTCCTCGGCATCCGCATCTTCTCCAACGCGGCCGCGATCCGGCGCCATGTCTTCCGTGCCTGAGCCGGGCCGCGCGGCGGCGGAGGAGAACGTGGACGGACGGGCCGAGGAGGCGGCGCCCGGGGCGACCGCGGCGAAGGACGCGGCGGGGGTGCCCGGGAAGGCCGTTCAGCGGGTTCCCGCGCCGGCCGCCGAGCAGCCCGCCGAGGCGGCCGGGGAGGGCCCGGAGGCCGCTGCGGCGGCGGACGCGGTCGCGCCGGCGGACCCCGCGGGGGAGGCCGGGGACGCCCGGGCCGAGGACGTCGAGGGCGTGGAGGAGACCGGGCCGGTGGAGCCGGCCGGGGACGCTCCGACGGAGCCCGCGGCGACCGGGGCCGAGGCGGCGCCTGCGCCCGGGGCCGAGCCCGGGGCCGAGCCCGGGGCCGCGGCGGTGGCCGAGCCGACCCTGCAGCTCACCAAGGTGGTGCGGCCGGAGGCGGAGCGGAAGCCGGCGGAGCGGAAGCCGGAACCGGCAGCCGCGTCCGCGTCCGGGGTGGAGCCGGAGCGGGAGCCGGCGTCCGTGCCGGTGGTCGAGGCGGCTCCGGAGCGCGAGCAGGAGCAGGAGGCCGGAGAAGGGGCCGGGGACGAGGCCGGGAGCGATCAGCCGCCCGCCGCGGACCGCAGCGCCGGGCGGCGGCGCCTGAAGGCGGCGCTGTGGCCGCCGAGGCTGTCCCGCGGGCAGCTGGTGGTGGCCCTGCTGCTGTTCTCCCTCGGACTGGCCCTGGCGATCCAGGTGCGGTCGACCAACGACCACCACAGCCAGCTGCGCGGGGCCCGCCAGGAGGACCTGGTCCGGATCCTCGACGAACTGGACAGCCGCCAACAGCGTCTACAGCAGGAGAAGGCGGAGTTGGAGCAGTCCCTGGCCAAGTTGGAGAACAGCTCCAACCAGGCCAAGGAGGCCCAGGAGCAGACCAGGAAGAAGACGACGGAACTCGGCGTGCTCGCCGGTACCGTCAAAGCCACTGGTCCGGGCATCGTACTGACGGTCGATGATCCCCAAGGGCAGGTGAAGGCAGATATGCTGCTGGACACCCTGCAGGAACTTCGAGCGGCGGGGGCGGAGGCGATTCAGATCAACGATGTGCGCGTGGTGGTCAACACCTACTTCACCGACCTCTCGGGCGGTGGTGTGCAGATCGACGGGAAGAAGGTCTCGCAGCCCTATCGGTTCACCGTCGTGGGGAACCCGCAGGACCTGACGCCCGCGCTGAACATCCCGGGAGGCGTCGTCCGCACCCTGGAGAGCCACCAGGCCCGGGCGACGATCGCGCAGCAGCAGAAGGTCGTCGTGGACGCCCTCGTGGATCTGAAGACGCCGCAGTACGCCAAGCCGGCTTCGAAGTGACGGGGCACCCGACGAACGTCCCGTCACGTGCGGGCGGCACCCGGAGCGGGGCGCCGCCGTCGCGTGAGCGAGACTGGTTCGCACGAGTACGCACCGGAGCACCAACCGCAGCACATTCCGTCGGAGCACCGCTCCAGCGGGTCCGGACCGCAACCGGGCCCGCTGCCTGTCCGAGGTTCTCACCCTGCCCCGCGGGCGGGTCTGTCACACGCAAGGGGATTCGCCCGTGAGTTTCTTCTCGAAGTTGTTCGGTCGCAACAAGGGCCGCGACGCGGCCGCCGTCGAGGCGCCCACCGCGCGCCACCGCCGGCCCGAGGACGAGCCCGCCGTGCCGGGCATGCGGCCTGCCCCCGAGGCGCCGCAGTACGCCGAGCAGCAGCTGTTCCGGGACGGCGGCGCCGCCCAGTACGCGGGGAATCCCGCCGGCTACGGCGCGTCGGTTGACCCTTCCGGCGACCCGCGCATAGGTTTCCAGTCGGGACCCTCAACCTCTGGTGGAGGGTTTGCCCCGGATCCGTACGCCGGGCACAACCCGTCGGGTGTGCCGCGCCAGGAGGCTGTGAACATGGCTGGCCCGACTCCGTGCCCCAGGTGCGGCAACCAGAACCCGGCCTCGGCCCGGTTCTGTTCCAACTGCGGTACGGCGCTGCGCGGCGGCCTGATCCCCGAGGGGGCGGCGGAGACCACGTCGACCATCTCCATCTCGGGCCTGGAGTCGTACGACCCCAACACCACGACCGGCACCGGCGCCACGCCGGCCCTGTCGGCCGAGGTGCTGTCGGCCATCGACGCGCTCCCGCCGGGCTCGGCCCTGCTGATCGTGCAGCGCGGCCCGAACTCGGGCAGCCGGTTCCTGCTGGACTCGGACGTCACCACGGCCGGCCGTCACCCGCAGGGCGACATCTTCCTGGACGACGTCACGGTCTCGCGCCGGCACGTGGAGTTCCGCCGCACGCCGGCCGGCTTCAGCGTCGCCGACGTGGGCAGCCTCAACGGCACCTACGTCAACCGGGAGCGGATCGACGAGGTGTCGCTGAACAACGGCGACGAGGTGCAGATCGGGAAGTACCGGCTGGTGTTCTTCGCCGGCCACAACCGGGGGTACTGAACCCAACGTCGGCAGGAGCCCGAGTGAGTACGAATCCCCCCTCACCTTCTCTCGGGGCGACCACCCCCGCGTCGTCCGGTCCGCAGGCGGACCGTGGCGGGCGCGGGGTGGTCGCGGGCCCCAGGCAGCCGGTCCGCCCGGACCGGCCGGGGGTGCGTCGGCGCGGCGGCGACGAGCTGCTGAGCATCGGCGCCGTGCTGGCCTTCCTGCGCGACGACTTCCCCGAGGTCACCATCTCCAAGATCCGCTTCCTGGAGGCGGAGGGGCTGGTCGAGCCGCAGCGCACGCCCTCGGGGTACCGCAAGTTCAGCCCGGCCGACGTCGAGCGGCTGGCCTACGTCCTGCGCATGCAGCGGGACCACTACCTGCCGCTGCGGGTGATCCGCGAGCACCTGGACGCGATCGAGCGCGGTGAGGCCCCGCCCGCGCTGCCGCCCTCCGCCGACACCCGGCCCGGCCCGCTGGAGGAGGCCGACCGCGAGCTGGTCGCCGCCGCCGACGCGGCGTCCGGGGTCCGGCTGGGGCGGGCCGAGCTGCTGGCGGCCGCCGAGGCCGGGGAGCGGGAGCTGGCCGAGTGGGAGTCCTACGGCCTGGTCGCGCCCGGTCCGGACGGCGGGTACGACGGTGAGGCGCTGCAGGTCGCCCGGCTGGTCGCGGAGCTCGGCCGGTTCGGGCTGGAACCGCGCCACCTGCGGGCCATGAAGGCGGCCGCGGACCGCGAGGTCGCCCTGGTGGAGCAGGTGGTGGCGCCGCTGCGCCGGCACCGCAACCCGCAGACCAGGGCCCACGCGGAGGCCACCGCCAGGGAGCTCGCCACGCTGTCCGTCCGGCTCCACGCGGCGATGGTGCAGGCCGGTCTGCGCACGCGCGGGTAGCCGCCCGGGCCGCCGGCCAGGCGGCCGGGTGCACCGCCCTGACCAGCGGCGTCGGCCCTGCGCTTTCATATCCGGGAGCGGAGCCATAGGGTTGCCTGTGTGAATGAGCTCGACGTCGTGGGTGTCCGAGTGGAGATGCCTTCCAACCAGCCGATCGTGCTGCTTCGGGAGGTCGGGGGCGATCGGTACCTGCCGATCTGGATCGGCCCCGGCGAGGCGACCGCGATCGCCTTCGCCCAGCAGGGCATGACGCCGGTGCGCCCGCTGACGCACGACCTGTTCAAGGACGTCCTGGAGGCGCTGGGCCAGCAGCTCACCGAGGTCCGGATCACCGACCTGCGGGAGGGCGTCTTCTACGCCGAGCTGGTCTTCGCCGGCGGGGTCGAGGTCAGCGCGCGGCCGTCCGACGCGATAGCGCTGGCGCTGCGCACCGGGACGCCGATCTACGGGAGCGAGGAGGTGCTCGCCGAGGCGGGCATCGCGATCCCGGACGAGCAGGAGGACGAGGTCGAGAAGTTCCGCGAGTTCCTCGACCAGGTGTCGCCCGAGGACTTCGGGGGCAGCGGCCCGCAGTAGCGCGAACGGGACGGTGTACTGATCAGGTAGCCGTCGCACCGGTCGTTTTGCCAAAAACCGTCCATCTACCCACACTAGGGGCACGAAAAACCACTCTCCTGAGTGACGTGGTTTGTCCGGCCCGGCGTGGCGATCGTTGACGGGTCATAGGGGACTGCCTACCGTCAGGAGTGGCTGTCCGGGTGACCGATGCCCGCAGTCTCGGGTTGCCCGCAGCACCAGTGGACGGAGGTAGGCATGAGCAGCACCGGCGACGACGCGGCCGTGGGAGGCCTGTGCGCCGTGCACCTGCCGCGCACCGCTCGTACCGTGACGGACCTGCCCCGGGTGAGCAGGTTCCCGGCCGTGCAGCCGGGGCAGCCAGCCATCGAGCGGCTGGCCCCGACGTCCGAACTGATCGGCTACCGCGGCCCGACGGCCTGTGCGGCGGCCGGCATCACGTACCGCCAACTGGACTACTGGGCCCGCACCGGACTGCTGGAGCCCAGCGTCCGCAGCGCGTACCCGGCGACCAGCCAGCGGCTCTACAGCTTCCGCGACATCCTGCTGCTGAAGATCGTCAAGCGGCTGCTCGACGCGGGCGTCTCGTTGCAGAACATCCGGGTGGCCGTCGCCCATCTGCAGGCCGCCGAGCAGGGTGACCTGGCCGGGATGACGCTGCTGTGCGACGGTGCGACGGTGTACGAGTGCACCACGCCGCAGCAGGTGGTCGACCTGCTGAAGGGCGGTCAGGGGGTGTTCGGCATCGCGGTCGGAGCGGTCTGGCAGGAGCTGGAGCGGGTGGTCGCGCGGCTGCACGCCGAACGCACCGACACCGGCGAGACGGTGGTCGGCCACGACCCGGGGGACGAGCTGGCGCAGCGCCGCAACCGGGCGGTCTGACCGACGATCTGACGAGACCGAGGGAGGGCACGTGGGGTTCGGCGGCGCGGTGACGGACCGGCTGAGACGGCGGGGCGGGCGGCTGGTGGCCGCACTGCGGGAGCGGCCCGCGCAGCGCAGGGCCTTCCAACTGGGGACTGTGCTCTGCTCCCTGGCGCTCGCGCCGAGCGCCTGGCTGTGGGTCTCGGCGGGCGACCGGGTGGGCACGGTGGAGAGCGTGCCGGCGGCGCCGGTCGCGGTGGTCTTCGGCGCCGGGCTGGACGACGGCAGGCCGTCCCCGTACCTGGAGCACCGGCTGGTCGCGGCACTGGACCTGTACCGGGCCGGGAAGGTGCAGGCGATCCTGGTCACCGGGGACAACGGGCGGGACAGCTACGACGAGCCGGACGCGATGCGGCGGTACCTGATCGAGCACGGCGTGCCCGAGGTGCGGGTGGTGGGCGACTACGCGGGCTTCGACACCTGGGACTCCTGCACCCGCGCGCGGCGGGTGTTCGGGGTGGACCGGGCGGTGCTGGTCAGCCAGGACTTCCACGTCCGCCGGGCGCTGGCGCTCTGCGCGGCCGCGGGCATCGACGCGCACGCCGTCGCGGTGCCGGAGCCGCACGACGTCACCTGGCTGTACGGCGGGCTGCGGGAGGTCCCGGGGGCCGGCAAGGCGGTGGTCAACGCCTGGCTGCGGCCGGACCCGGTCTTCCTCGGGCCCCGTGAGGAGGGCATCCCGAGGGCCCTGGCGGACGCCGCCCGGCGGTAGGCCGCTCCGCCGGGCCCGGAGCCCGGCGGGCCCGGCGGCGGGGGCGTCGGCCGGGTTCGTACGCACTGTCGGACCCGTGGGCGATGATCGGCGGGTGCGATCACTGCCGAGCATCATCCACCTCGACATGGACGCCTTCTTCGCGGCGGTGGAGCAGGCGGCCAAGCCGAGCCTGCGCGGGAAGCCGGTGATCGTCGGCGGGCTCGGCGGGCGCGGGGTGGTCTCCACGGCCTCCTACGAGGCGCGCAGGTTCGGGGTCCACTCGGCCATGCCGATGGCGCAGGCGCGCCGGCTCTGCCCCAACGCGGCCTTCCTGGCCGGGCGGTTCGAGGCCTACCGGCAGGTCAGCGAGATCGTGATGGGCCTGCTGCGGGAGCTGTCGCCGCTGGTGCAGCCGCTCAGCCTGGACGAGGCGTTCGTCGACCTGGAGGCCGGCCCGTACGGTCCGGTGCTGGCCGAGGCCGACCACGGGACGGGGGAGCGGCTGGTGCTCGCCCTGGCGGAGGACCTGCGGGCCGACATCCTCGAGCGCACCGGGCTGACCGCCTCGGTGGGGGCGGCCGGGTCCAAGCTGATGGCGAAGATCGCCTCCGAGCAGGCCAAGCCGGACGGGCTGGTGCTGGTCGAGCCCGGGCAGGAGCGCGCCGTCCTCGGCCCGATGCCCGTCCGGGCGCTGCCGGGGATCGGGCCGGCCACCGAGCAGGTGCTGCGGCGGGCCGGGCTGAGCACGGTGGCCGACCTGGCCGAGGCCGGCGAGAGCGAGCTCGTCCAGCTGCTCGGGCGCTCGCACGGCGCGGGGGTGTTCCAGATGTCCATAGGGCTGGACGAGCGCCCGGTGGTGGCCGACCAGGACGCCAAGTCCGTCTCCGTGGAGGACACCTTCGAGGTGGACCTCGCCGACCGGGACCGGGTGCTGCGCGAGGTGGAGGTGCTGGCCGCCCGGTGCGTCCGGCGGCTGCGCGCGGCCGGGCGCTCCGGGCGGACGGTGGTGCTGAAGGTCCGGCGGTTCGACTTCTCGACGCTGACCCGGTCGGAGACGCTGCGCGGGCCCACGGACGACGAGGCGGTGATCACCGAGACGGCGCGCCGGCTGGCGGCCCAGGTGGACATCACGGGCGGGATCCGGCTGCTCGGCGTGGGCGTCGCCCAACTGGCCGACTACACCCAGGAGGACCTCTTCGCGCAGGCCCTCCGGGAGGAGGCCGCGGAGCACCCGGAGGCGGCGGAGGGGGAGGCCGAGGAGGAGCCGGCGACGGCCGTCCTGCGGCGCTGGCTGCCCGGGCAGGACGTCCGGCACGCGGAGCTGGGGCCCGGATGGGTGCAGGGCAGCGGCGTCGGGCGGGTCACCGTGCGGTTCGAGACGCCGTGGAGCGGGCCGGGGCGGATCCGGACCTTCGCGGTGGACGATCCGGCGCTGGAGCCGGCCCGGCCGCTGCCGTTGCGCGGGGGCGGCGAGGAGGCGGCGGGGGAGCCGGGCCCGGCCGGGCGGTGAGACGCGAAGCGGCCCCACCCGGTCCAGGGGGAGTACCGGGTGGGGCCGCATTACCGTGCCGGACCCCGGTGCGGTCGTGATGCCCTCACGACCGGCCGGGGGCCGGGCCCCCGCGCCCTGTCCCGGGGCGCGGGGGTCGGACGCCTCGTCAGGCGTCGGTCTTCACCAGCTCGGGGCCGGCGTTCTGGTCGGCCGCGCCGCCCTGGGCGACGGTGGTGGCCGGCTTGACGGTGCGGATCAGGAAGGGGACGGCGCCGGCGACGGCGCAGACCACGGCCGCGGCCCAGAACGCGTGCTTGTAGGCGTCCAGGGTGGGCAGCGTCAGCGGGATCTGCGGGGGCAGCTTCATGGTGTCGCCGGTCAGGATGGCGGCCATCACGGCGGTGCCGATCGCACCGCCGACGGTGCGCAGCACGGCGTTCATGCCGTTGGCGATGCCGCTCTGCTCCACCGGGACGGCGCCGTTGATGTAGGCCGGCATCGCGGAGAAGGCCAGGCCGATGCCCAGACCGAAGATCGCCGAGGCGGTGTAGATGTCACCCTCGCTGCTGTGCCGCAGGGCCAGGTAGGCCATCGCGACACCACCGAGGACGCCACCGAGGACCAGCGGCAGGCGCGGGCCGCGGCGGGCGATCAGCATCGCGCCGAGCGGGGCGGCCACCATCGAGCCGATGGCGGACGGCAGCAGCATCACGCCGGCGTGCAGGACGGTCGCGGTGAAGCCGTAGTGGGTGAGCTTCTCCGGGGTCTGGGCGAAGTTGCTGATCACCATGAACGAGCCGTACATGCCGAAGCCGATCAGCAGGCCGGCCAGGTTGGTGAAGGCGACGGCCGGGCGGGACATCATCCGCATGTCGACCAGCGGGTGGGCGACCTTGGTCTCGATGACGCCCCAGATCAGGGCGACGACGGCGGCCACGGCGAACAGGCCGAGGGTCTTGGTGGAGGTCCAGCCCCAGTGGTTGCCCTGGCTGACCGCGACCAGCAGCGCGGAGAGCCAGCCGGCCAGGGTGAGGGCGCCGAGCGGGTCGGCGCCGCCGTCCTTGTCGGTGACCGGGTCGGACGGGACGCGCAGGGCGACCAGCAGGACGGCGAGCAGGCCGAAGGCCAGACCCATCCAGAAGATCGACTTGTAGCTCCAGTGCTCCAGCAGGAGACCGGTGGCCACCAGGCCGAGGCCGGAGCCGACGCCCATCGAGGCGCTGATGGCGGCGACGCCGCCGGTCACCTTCTGCTTGGGCAGCTCGTCGCGGACGATGCTGATCGCCAGCGGGAGCACGCCACCGCCGGCGCCCTGCAGGACACGGGCGACGACCAGCCAGGTGAACGAGTGGGTGCTGACCGCCAGCGCCGAACCGGCGACCAGACCCGCCAGCGAGATGAGCAGCATCGGCTTGCGGCCCCGGAGGTCGCCGAAGCGGCCCAGCAGGGGAGTCAGCACGGCGGCGGAGAGCAGGTTGGCGGTCATCAGCCAGGTGATGCTGGACGCGGAGACGTTCAGTTCCTTGGCCAGCGAGGGCAGGATCGGGACGACCGCGGTCTGCACCACGCTGAACGACAGCATCGCCAGGATGAGGGCCGGCAGGACCCGGGCGCTGCTCTGCTTCTCGGCCGCGATGGTGGGCTGGGGTGCCTCACTCACGGTTGCTTCCTCCCGTACATAGTGAATGAACTGAAGTAACCATGCCGGGAGATACTTCAGAGTGTCAAATATCGATCGGTGAAGCTTTGGCAAAGTCGAAGGATCCCGGTGCCGGCGGCGGGCCGAGCGGTGCCGTCCGGGCGCAGCGCGAGGCCCCCGGACCGAGGGTCCGGGGGCCTGGTGGAGCGGGTCAGGAGGGCTGGTGGAGCCCGTCGGGGCGGCGTCGGGGCGGCGTCAGGACAGCGGGCGCAGGGCCGCGGGGCGGCCGTTGTCGGCAGCCGGGGCGGAGCCGGGGGTCGGAGCGTGGTCCGGGCTCTGGCCCGGGGTGTGGTCCGGGGTGTGGCCCGGGCTCTGGGAGGAGGACCCGGGGGCGCCGGGAGCCGAGGTCTCGTCGTGGACCTCGACGTGCTCGCGCCGCAGCTCGTCCGTGACCACCTCCTCGGCGGTGTACCGCTCGACCACCAGGCGGACCCGCTCGATCGGGGCGAGGTACTTGCGGACCACCGGGCGCTCCTCGCGCAGGGTGACCTCCTCCACCGCCTCGGCGATGTCCTTCTCGGTCAGCGAGGCGCGCTCGGCCTCGCTCACCGGCATCCGCTCCACCCGGACCCGCTCGCGCACCACCGGGACGCGGCGCTCGACCGGCTCGCTGGTCACGTACTTGCGCAGCTTCGCGGTGCCCAGGACGTGCCACTCGGTGGTGATGTCCAGGCGCTCCTCGCGGCAGGTGATCTCCAGCGGGCCGCTGGGGGAGGAGGACGACGGGGTGTCCGCCCCGGGGGCCGGGGTGGTCGCGGGCGGGACGACCTGCGGCTTCGGCTCGACGACGGGTACCGCCGCCGCGGCGGCGGCGACGGGAGCGAGGGTGCTGAGAGTGCGCACGCTGGCCTCCGGGGCGGTGCTGGTGCTCGTGGCGGTGGTCGGGGAGGGAGTGGGGGCGGGGGAGAGGAGGGCGGCGGCCTTCGCGGGCTCGGCCGCCGGGGTGGAGCCGAAGTCGAGGTCGGGCTGCGCGGGCCGGTCGCCCGACCCGTTGGCCGACCCGCCCTCGACGGGGGTGTCGAGGCCGTAGTAGCGGTAGAGCTGGAGCTCCTGGGCGGGCGAGAGGTGCTGGCCGACGCCGAAGTCCGGCGAGTCCTTGACCAGCGACTTGTCGTACGGGACCCGGAGCTCCTCGCCGGAGAACTCGCTCGTGGTCAGCGGGACGAAGGCGTCCCGGCCGAAGATGCCGGTCCGGACGGCCGCCCACTCCGGCTGGCCGGTCGCGTCATCCAGGTAGACCTCGTCGACCGTGCCGATCTTGTCCCCGTTGCGGTCGACCGCCTTGTGGCCGATGAGGTCCCGGGGGTCGATGTCGGTTTGCACTCTTTCCTCCAGTGCGCTGCACCTGCGGAACTCCCGCAGGACGGCGTCGGAGCACCCGTCCCGTCCGCCACTTCACACCAAAAGCCATGAACCGGGCGGGCGCGACCGGTGCGCCGCCGGACGGGCTGCGCGTTGGGCCGTCCGGGGTACGCGCGTAGACCCCGGGTGACCTGACGCACCCGTGATCGGACGGCCTCCCGCTGGTACCCTGGGCGGCGACCGCCGAGCCCGCTCGGGAGAGTCCCCGCCGGCGGAATCCGCTGGTCGGGGCGCCGAAGGAGCAACTCCTCCCCGGAATCTCTCAGGCATCCGTACCGTGCGGGATAGGTCACTCTGGAAAGCAGGGCAGGAGCGTCGGCACGTGAGCCGGCGACACCACCCTCACCGACGGTGCAAGCCGACGGCGCGCCACCGCGTGTCGTGCGGGCGAAGCTCTCAGGTCCCGATGACAGAGGGGGAGGCCTGTCGGGTTCGTCCGCCCAAGTCGCTCCGCTGCCCGCAGCGGGGTAGGCCCGCCGGCGTGCGTACCCCCGCCGGTCCGTGACCAGGAGGCCTCGACCACATGAACGCCCAGCCGAACGCGGGACGCCCCACCGGCGCCTCGACCCTCACCGAGCTTGAGCTGGCCAGCCCCTTCGAGAACCGCCACATCGGCCCCGACGCCTCCGCGCAGGAGAAGATGCTGGCGTCCATCGGCTACGGCTCGCTCGCCGAGCTCGCCGACACCGCCGTTCCCGAGGCGATCCGCTCCATCACCGCGCTGGACCTGCCCGCGGGCCGCAGCGAGGCGCAGGTCCTCGCCGAGCTGCGCGAGCTGGCCGGCCGCAACCAGGTGCTCCAGCCGATGATCGGCCTGGGCTACTACGGCACCTTCACCCCGCCGGTGATCCTGCGCAACGTCATGGAGAACCCGGCCTGGTACACCGCCTACACGCCGTACCAGCCGGAGATCTCCCAGGGCCGCCTGGAGGCGCTGCTCAACTTCCAGACCCTGGTCTCCGACCTGACCGGCCTGCCGACCTCCGGCTCCTCGCTGCTCGACGAGGGCACCGCGGCCGCCGAGGCGATGGCGCTGGCCCGCCGCGTCACCAAGGTCAAGGGCGGCGTCTTCCTGGTCGACGCCGAGACCCTGCCGCAGACCGTCGCGGTGATCCAGACCCGCGCGGAGCCGACCGGTGTCGAGGTCGTCGTCGCCGACCTGTCCGCCGGCATCCCGGCCGAGATCGTCGAGCGCGGCGTCTTCGGCGTCCTGCTCCAGTACCCGGGCGCCACCGGCGTGGTCCGCGACCTCACCCCGCTCGTCGAGCAGGCGCACGGCCTGGGCGCGATCGTCGCCGTCGCCGCCGACCTGCTGGCGCTCACCCTGCTCAAGTCCCCGGGTTCGCTCGGCGCCGACATCGCCTGCGGCACCTCGCAGCGCTTCGGCGTGCCGATGGGCTTCGGCGGTCCGCACGCCGGCTACCTGTCTGTGCGCGCGGAGTACGCCCGCTCGCTGCCCGGCCGCCTGGTGGGCGTCTCGGTCGACTCCGACGGCAACCGCGCCTACCGCCTGGCGCTGCAGACCCGCGAGCAGCACATCCGCCGTGAGAAGGCCACCAGCAACATCTGCACCGCCCAGGTGCTGCTCGCCGTGATGGCCTCCATGTACGCCGTGTACCACGGTCCGGACGGCCTGGCCGACATCGCCCGCCGCACCCACCGCTACGCCGCCGCCCTCGCCGAGGGCCTGCGCGCCGGCGGCGTCGAGCTGCTGCACGGCGAGTTCTTCGACACCGTCACCGCCGTCGTCCCGGGCCGGGCCGCCGAGATCGCCGCGGCCGCCCGCGCCAACGGCGTCAACGTGTACCAGGACGGTGCGGACCGGATCTCGGTCTCCACCGACGAGACCACCACCCGCGAGCACCTGGCCGGTGTCTGGGCCGCCTTCGGCGTCCCCGCGGTCGAGGTCGCGGAGGCCGCCGACGCGCTGCCGGCCGCGCTGCTGCGCGAGGACGAGTACCTGACCCACCCGGTCTTCCACAGCCACCGCTCGGAGACCGCCATGCTGCGCTACCTGCGCCGCCTGTCGGACCGGGACTACGCGCTGGACCGCGGCATGATCCCGCTGGGCTCCTGCACCATGAAGCTCAACGCGACCACCGAGATGGAGGCGGTGACCTGGCCGGAGTTCGGCCAGCTGCACCCCTTCGCGCCGATCGAGCAGGCCCAGGGCTACCTCACCCTGATCCGCCAGCTGGAGCAGCAGCTGGTCGAGGTGACCGGCTACGACGCCGTCTCGATCCAGCCGAACGCGGGCTCGCAGGGCGAGCTGGCCGGCCTGCTGGCCGTCCGCGCCTACCACCAGGCCAACGGCGACACCCAGCGCGACGTCTGCCTGATCCCCTCCTCCGCGCACGGCACCAACGCGGCCTCGGCCGTGATGGCCGGCATGCGCGTGGTCGTGGTGAAGACCCTGGTCGACGGCGACGTGGACGTCGACGATCTGAAGGCCAAGATCGAGCAGCACCGCGACAGCCTCGCCGTGCTGATGGTCACCTACCCGTCCACCCACGGCGTGTACGAGACCGAGATCACCACCATCTGCGCCCTGGTGCACGAGGCCGGCGGCCAGGTGTACGTGGACGGTGCCAACCTGAACGCGCTGGTCGGCCTCGCCAAGCCGGGCAAGTTCGGCGCGGACGTCTCGCACCTGAACCTGCACAAGACCTTCTGCATCCCGCACGGCGGTGGCGGCCCGGGCGTCGGCCCCGTCGCGGTGCGCGCCCACCTGGCGCCGTACCTGCCGAACCACCCGCTCCAGGAGGAGGCCGGCCCGGCCACCGGCGTCGGCCCGATCTCGGCGGCGCCGTGGGGCTCGGCGGCCATCCTCCCGATCTCCTGGGCGTACGTCCGGCTGATGGGCGGCGAGGGCCTCAAGCGCGCGACCCAGGTCGCGGTGCTGAACGCCAACTACATCGCCAAGCGGCTGGCCCCGCACTTCCCGGTGCTCTACACCGGCCCCGGCGGGCTGGTCGCGCACGAGTGCATCATCGACCTGCGCCCGCTGACCAAGGAGACGGGCGTGACGGTGGACGACATCGCCAAGCGCCTGATCGACTACGGCTTCCACGCGCCGACGATGTCGTTCCCGGTGGCCGGCACGCTGATGATCGAGCCGACCGAGTCCGAGGACCTGCACGAGATCGACCGGTTCTGCGACGCGATGATCGAGATCCGGGCCGAGATCGACAAGGTCGGCTCGGGCGAGTGGGCCGCCGAGGACAACCCGCTGCGCAACGCCCCGCACACCGCCGCCGCCCTGGCCGGTGACTGGGCGCACGGCTACTCGCGGCACGAGGCGGTCTTCCCGGCCGGCGTGAACCCGGCGGACAAGTACTGGCCGCCGGTCAGCCGGATCGACGGCGCGTACGGCGACCGCAACCTGGTCTGCTCCTGCCCGCCGCTGGACGAGTACGGCGTCTGACCGCGTCCGGACCCCGCGCGGTGACGCGCACGGCAGGGCCCCGGCGGAGCGATCCGCCGGGGCCCTGCCCGTCGTCGTCCGCGGCGGCTGCCCCCGCCGGCGCGGTCAGGCCGCGTGGGCGACGGCGCGGCGCGGGGCGATCACCCGGCCGTCGGGCAGCAGCTCTCCGGTGTCCTCGAACATCAGGACGCCGTTGCAGAGCAGGCTCCAGCCCTGCTCCGGGTGGCAGGCCACCGTGACGGCGGCCTCGCGGTCCTCGGACTCCGCCGACGGGCACTCAGGACGGTGCTGGCACATACGCGTACCCTCGCTTCGCTCTGCGATCCTCCCCCGTGATGCGGTCGCCGGCGGTGGAGCCGTCGGGAGCCGCCGCGGTAGCCGGATCCTGTCCGCGCACCGACCAGGTGTGGACCGGCGCTCAAGTGGGTAGGACAGGTGGTCCTTCCACGCTGGTTCCCAGTGTCGGCATCTGCGGACGCGCGCGCAGCGATTTCGTGACATGCGCCACAACTCCCCGGCATAGATCACCCGTTCAGGTGGGTCCGGCGGGAATCCGCGCACCGACGGGTCAGTCCGGGCATGGCCCGAGGCGACCATGCCGGATGACTCGTCCGGGTGGTCCGGGAGGGTGTGGGCGGCGCGCGCGCCGACGGGCCGCCGGATGCGCTGACCCGGTGGCCCGTCGGTGGCGGTGGCGGCGGTCCTTCAGGAGGAGAGCAGCAGCGGCTTGGCGAGCGGCGCCCGGGCGAGCAGTGGCAGCAGCTCGGCCGCCGGGTAGGCGCGGTGCGCGGTGACGCCGAGCGGGGCCGGGGCCAGCGGGATCAGCTGGTCGGCGTCCGGGCCGGCGTCCGGGCAGTGCAGCCACAGCGCCGTCGCGTACTGGCCGGGGAAGGTCAGCAGGCGCGGCTGCTGCCGGGCCCGGGAGCCCTGCGCGATCTGCCAGGCCTGGCGCAGCGCCCGGACCGTCGAGTCGAGGTAGGGGCCGGCGGTGAAGTGGGAGAAGGTGTGGCCCTCGGCGCTCTGGACCACCTCCGCGGCGGCGGCCACCTCGGCGCCGTCCTTGATCAGGAAGCGCCAGCCCGTGCGGCGGGCGGCGGGGAGCTCGGGGCGCGGCCCGTCCAGGACGTGGACGGCGAGTGCGTGCGCGGGCAGCAGCGGGCCGATCGGACGGCGCAGCGCCGCGGCGGCCGGTTGGTGCAGCGCCGTGTCCGAGTCGAGCGCGGCCAGGACGGCGCGCAGCGCGCTCGGCGGGGGTTGTGGGGTCTGCAGAGTCATGGCGGGGTCCGCCTCTCCGTGCGAGATCGGCGTGCGAGTGCGGCATACCGGCGTGGCGCGGCGTGTCATCGGTGACGGGACCCGGCCGTGTCCGGTTGTGCATGATCGCGGTGCCGGCACGGTCGCCGCCGTCGACGAGGGCCTCGGGGCGGGGAGCGGACCGGCCGCAGCGCAGTGCGAATTCTATCGAACAGGTGCGCAGGGTGACCTGTTTATCACAGGCGGTGGCGCCGGGCAAGTCGGCAGATTCGCTGAATACGCGTCAGTTTCCTTGCATTGCAAGCCAGTACAAGCATTCGGGTATCGATCTTCGAGGTGGGCATGATGCTTGCACGGTCGGGTCGGCCGGTGGCTCAGGAGGAGGGGACCGTGGGCGAGAAGGTCGTGGCGACTCGGGCCGATCTGGCGGACCGGCAGCTGTACCGACGCAAGCTCCAGGCCTGTCTTGACGCGCTGGGGCGGATGCTGCGGGAGGACCGCTTCGACCGGCCGCGGGCCGTGATGGGCCTGGAGATCGAGCTCAACCTGGCCGACGAGGAGGGCCTGCCGGCCCTGCGCAACGCCGAGGTGCTGAGCGCGATCGGCTCCAGCGACTTCCAGACCGAGCTCGGGCAGTTCAACGTCGAGGTCAACATCGTCCCGCACCGGCTCTGCGGGCACGTCTTCGAGGAGCTGCGCGAGGAGATCGACACCGGGCTGCGCTACGCCGACCGGCGGGCCGCGGAGGCCGGCGCCCGGATCGTCATGGTGGGCATCCTGCCGACGCTGGAACACGGCCACACCGGGCTGGACGCGATCTCCCACAACCCGCGCTACAGCCTGCTCAGCGACCAGATCCTGGCCGCCCGCGGCGAGGACATCGCCCTGGACATCGAGGGGGTCGAGCACCTCCAGCTGGAGACCATCACCATGGTGGCCGAGGCGGCGGCGACCTCGCTGCAACTGCACCTGCAGGTGACCCCGGAGCGCTTCTCCTCGGTGTGGAACGCGGCCCAGGCGATCTGCGGGCCGCAGCTCGCGCTCGGCGCCAACTCGCCGTTCCTGTTCGGGCGGGAGCTGTGGCGGGAGACCCGTCCGGTGCTCTTCCAGCAGGCCTGTGACACCCGTACGGCGGAGCTCAAGGCCCAGGGCGTGCGCCCGATCACCTGGTTCGGCGAGCGCTGGGTGGACTCCGCGTACGACCTGTTCGAGGAGAACCTGCGGTACTTCCCGGCGCTGCTGCCGATCTGCGACGACGAGGACCCGCTGAAGGTGCTCGCCTCCGGCGGCGCGCCCCGGCTCGCCGAGATGCGGCTGCACAACGGCACGATCTACCGCTGGAACCGGCCGGTGTACGACGTCGCCGGCGGGGTGGCGCACCTGCGGGTGGAGAACCGGGCGCTGCCCGCCGGCCCGACGGTGGCCGACACCCTCGCCAACGCCGCCTTCTACTACGGGCTGGTGCGGGTGCTCGCCGAGCAGTCCCGGCCGGTCTGGACCCGGCTGCCGTTCGAACGGGCGGAGGAGAACTTCCGGCAGGGCGCCCGGTACGGCATCGACGCGGTGTTCCACTGGCCGCGCCCGGGCCGGGCAGGCCGCAGCGGCGGGCTGACCACGGTGTCCGCCGTCGACCTGGTGCTCAACGAGCTGCTCCCGATGGCTCACCAGGGGCTGGACGAGTGGGGCGTGGAACCCGCCGACCGGGACCGCTACCTGGGGATCATCGAGCAGCGCTGCCTGCGCCGCACCAACGGCGCCTCCTGGCAGAGCGCCACCTTCCACCGGCTGCGCGAGCAGTACGGGATGGACCGGTCGGCCGCGCTGGCCGCGATGACCAGGCGCTACGTCGAGCACATGCGGGGCGGCGAGCCGGTGCACACCTGGCCGGTCGGCTGACCGTCCGGCTGTGTCAGGATGATCGCTCCGGCGGTCGGCCGACGGCCGGAGCGCCGCCCGCCCCGCTGGAGCCCCCGTGACCACCGTCCCGACCGCGCCGGAGACCGATCGGCCCACGCGCCGGCTGCTCGGTGCGGAACTGCTGATCGTCCTCGGCCTCTCGCTCGGGGCCAGCGGCGTCAGTGCGCTGATCAGCTTCGCCGGCTCGCTCACCGAACCCCTCACGCTCGGCCAGCAGGTCGCCACGCTCAACGGCTCGCGCGCGCCCGGGCGGCCCTGGCTGGACCTGGTGTGGCAGCTGTACTACATCGGGCGCGGCCTGATGCCGGTGGTGCTGGTCGGCTACCTGCTGGTGCGCGAGGGCGTCTCGCTGCGGATCCTGGGCTTCGACCTCGGGCAGAAGCTGCGCGACCTCGGCCGGGGCGCCGCCGTGGCGGCGGTGATCGGCGGCTCCGGACTGGCGCTGTACCTGGGCGCGCAGGCGGCCGGGTACAACCTGACGGTGGCGCCCTCCGGGCTGCCGGACGTGTGGTGGCGGGTGCCGGTGCTGCTGCTCTCCGCCTGGCAGAACGCCGTCCTCGAGGAGGTCGTCGTCCTCGGCTACCTGCTGCGCCGGCTGGGTCAGCGGGGATGGTCCTGGCCGGCGGCGGTGGCGGCCAGCTCGGTGCTGCGCGGGTCGTACCACCTGTACCAGGGGGTCGGCGGGCTGGTCGGCAACATGGTGATGGGGGCGGTGTTCTGCCTGCTGTACCGGCGGTGGGGGCGGGTGATGCCGCTGGTGGCGGCGCACGCGCTGATCGACACGGTGGCCTTCGTCGGCTACGCGCTGCTGGCCGGGCACGTCAGCTGGCTGCCGACCCCCTGAGCGGGCGGCGGGCCGTCAGCGGGCGCGGCGGGCGGGCGAGCAGCCGGTCGACGTGCCGGCGCTCCAGCCCCTGGCCCGGGTCGATCGGCAGCAGCAGGCGGTCCCGGCGCCAGAGCGCGCGGCGGACCAGCCGCGGCGGGATGACGTCGTCCACCCAGGCGAACGGGCGGCCCGCCGCGTAGCGCAGCAGCGGGGCCCACTTGCGGGCCGAGAGCAGCTCCATCAGCGGGACGCGCGGGGCACCCGGTTGCGGGACGTCGCCGGTGAAGCGGACCAGCGGGAGCTCGGGCAGGCCGATGGCCGGGGCGACGTGGGTGTTGGCGTGCTCCTCCCAGGTCGTCGCCCAGACGAGCTCGTAGCTGCCGGCCAGCTCGCGCAGCCAGGCGCCGTGCCGCTCCGAGAGGAGCACCGAGTATCCGAGCAGGGTGTGGGTGTCGAATTCGGCGTCCGGGTGCGGGCAGACCGGGTTCAGCACCCCGTCGACGTCCAGGAACAGCAGTGGCTTCGGCACCGGTGGCCCCCCAAAGGCGATGGCGTTGCTTGACCGGTCGGACGAGCCGGGGGCACCGCTGGTTGCGTACGGGCGGGCGCACGCGGGGCGCACGGGGCGCTCACGGCGCGAAGGCGGGCTCGCCCGCGGGCTCCGGTGCGTCGGCGGTGCCCCTGCGGGCCGGCCGGACGATCCGGCGTCGTGCGCCCGACGGGATCCACAGGACGCGCCCTAACCCAGGTGGCCCCAGAGGAAGCTGAGGGTGCGGCGCCAGGCCGTCCGGGCCTGCAGGGGGTCGTGGGTGCCGAGCAGGTCCTCGTCGTTCATGAAGGCGTGCCCGGCCGGGTAGAAGTGGAACTCGGGGCGGACGTCGGTGGCCTCGCCGATCCGGATCGCGGCCTCGTCGACGGCGGTCTCCGGGATCGAGCCGTCGAGTTCGCCGAAGTGCCCGAGGACGTGCGCGGTCAGGCCGCGGTAGTCGAAGTCCGGATCGGGCGGCAGGCCGTAGAAGGGCACCACGGCGGCGACCCGGTCGCCGGCCCGGGCGGCCAGCAGCAGGGCGAGGCCGCCGCCCATGCAGAAGCCGACCACGCCGACCGCGTCGCCGACCACGCCGTCCAGGGAGAGCAGGTGGTCGACCGCCCCGGCGAGGTCCTCGACGGCCCGTTCGACCGGGAGGTCGCGCTTGAGCCGGGCCGCCTCGGCGCGGTCGTGGGTGGTCTCGCCGCCGAACAGGTCGGGCGCGAGGACGGTGAAGCCCTCGGCGGCGAAGCGGTCGGCCATCGTCGCGATGTGCGAGGTGAGCCCCCACCACTCCTGCACCACCACCAGACCCGGCCCCACGCCCTGCGGCGGGCGGGCCAGGTACCCGTGCGCGGTGCGGCCGGCGCTCGGGAAGGTGGTGTTCTGCCGGGAGCCGCGCTGGTCGGGCATGGCGTCCTCTCGGTGGGTCGGGCCGGGTGCGGCGGGGACTCGACGGGGGAGCGGCCCGGGTGCGCCTCGGGGTGCGCGCCCGGGGTGGCGGCGGGGCGGGCTCAGCCCATCTCCTCCAGGGCGCGGCCCTTGGTCTCCTTGATGCAGTAGGCCACGAACGGGATGGAGAGCAGCGCGAAGACCGCGTAGATGACGTACGTGGCGGACAGGTTCCAGTCGGCGAGGTCCGGGAAGCTGACGGTGATCGCCCAGTTGGCGATCCACTGGGCCGAGGCGGCGACGGACAGCGCGAGCGCGCGAATCCGGTTGGGGAACATCTCGCCGAGCAGCACCCAGACCACCACGCCCCAGGAGAAGGCGAAGCAGAACACGAAGACGTGCGCCGCGACCAGGGCGACGGTGGCGTGGGTGTCGTCGAGGGTGGCGGTGTCGCCGGTGCCGTGCCGGTAGGAGAACGCCCAGGCGGCGGTGGCCAGCGACAGCGCCATGCCGACCGAGCCGGCCAGGGCGAGCGGCTTGCGGCCGATCCGGTCGACCAGCACCATCGCGACGACCGTGCCGATCACGTTGACGATCGAGGTGGAGAGGCTGATCAGCAGGGAGTTGGACTCGTTGATGCCGACCGACTGCCACAGGAAGGACGAGTAGTAGAAGATCACGTTGATGCCGACGAACTGCTGGAACACCGAGGCGCCGATGCCCACCCAGACGATCGGCAGCAGGCCGAACCGGCCGCCCAGCAGGTCCTTGACCCGGGGCTTGTGCGCGGACTCCAGCACCGCGCGGATCTCCGCGACCCTGGCGTCCAGGTCCACGCCCTCGCCCTCCACCTCGAGCAGGACCTTGCGGGCCTGCTCCTCGCGGTGGTCGGCGATCAGGTAGCGCGGGGACTCCGGGATGGCGAGCGCCATCAGGCCGTACACCAGGGCGGGGATGGTCTCCACGCCGAGCATCCACTGCCAGGCCTGGATGCCGCCCAGGTGGCCGGTGGACTCGCCGCCGGCCGCCTGGTTGAGCGCCCAGTTGGCGAGCTGGGAGACGGTGATCCCGAGCACGATCGCCATCTGCTGGAAGGAGGCGAGCCGGCCGCGGTAGGCGGTCGGCGCGACCTCGGCGATGTACGTCGGCGCGATCACCGAGGCGATGCCGATCGCGACGCCGCCGACCACGCGCCAGGTGGCCAGCACCTGGATGCTCGGCGGGAACATCGAGCCGATCCCGCTGATCGCGAAGAGGGTGGCGGCCAGCAGCATGGTGCGGACCCGGCCGAGGTGGTCGGCGAGGCGGCCGGCGGCCACCGCGCCGGCCGCCGACCCGAGCAGCGCGATGGCGACCACGAAGGCCGTCTCGCCGTTGCCCACCCCGAAGTGCTTCTGGATGCCCGTCACCGCGCCGTTGATCACCGCGCTGTCGTAGCCGAACAGGAAGCCGCCCATCGCCGCGGCCGCCGAGATGAAGACCACGTGGCCGAGGTGCGCCTCGCCGGACCGATGGGTGTTGACTGTGGACAAGTGCGCTCCCCGGGTGGACGGCCCGCTCCGAGGGCCGGGTGGGCAGGACTCGTCTCACATTCGAGCAGCGGCGGCGCCGCGGTGCGCGGATTGGGGGCCGAACGGGTGACGGCGTGTCGCCTGATCGGGTGTCAGGACGTCGGCTTGTCGGCCCGTCGGCCCGTCGGCCCGTCGGCCGGTTCGCGGTTCGCGGTGCGGTGCGGTGCGGTGAGCGTGCCGTGCGGTCCGGCCGGTGCGGGTGTACGGCCCTGCCGGTGCGCCGTGCCGTCAGCGGGTGCGCCGCCGGTGGCGGCGGAGCAGCTGGGTGCGGGCGCCGGCGTCGTGGTCGCGCCGCGGGCCGCCTGAACCCCCGCGTTCGGCGAGCCGGTCGGCGATCTCCTCCTGCGCGACGGGCGGCTTCTTGTCGTCGTACTTGAACTTGGCGCGGACCTCGTCCACCGTCAGGCGGAGGCCGCGCAGGCCGGGCAGCAGTCGGGAGAACTCGCCCTCGCCGGGCACCACCCGGGTGTCCGGGGTCTCCGGCTGGAAGTGCGCCAGCTGGCGGTTGAGGATCTCGGCCTTGCCCGCCGCGGACTCGACCACTTCGGCGGTGCAGTGGAAGTGGACGGAGGCGTAGTAGCTGGTGGGCGTGCCCGGCTCGCCGCGCCAGTGGCCCGGTGCGAAGGCGTAGTCGTCGGTGACGGCGAGGGTCACCTTCGGGTCGGCCCGGACGGCGGCCAGCAGCGGGTTGGGCGCGGCGAGGTGGAGCAGGATCTCGCCGCGGTCGGCGTCCAGCAGGAAGTGCGTCGGGACGAGCACCGGGCCGGCGCCGGGGGCGCCGTTGGCGGCGAGCAGGCCGAAGTCGCGGCCCTCGGCCAGCCAGGCGCGCCACTCCGCCTCGTCGCCGCGGTCCCAGGAGCGGATCAGCATGGGCGGACCTCCGGTCAGCGCGGGTAGGAGCGCAGGTGCGCCGGGAGCGGGACGGTGGTGGAGGCGTCCGGCTCGGGCGTCCCGTGCACGGTGGAGACCGGTATCAGGCCGGCCCAGTAGGGCAGGTCCAGGTCCTCCGGGTCGTCGTCGGCGCCGTCGGCGCGGGTCTTGGCCGAGACCTCGTCGAGCTCCAGCCGGATCACGGCGGTGGCGGCGAGCTCCTTGGCGTTGGCCGGGCGGACCTCGGCGGAGCGGCCCGGGACGGCGTGGTCGACCAGGGCGGCGAGGGCGACGTCCAGCTCCTCGGGGTCGGTGACCTGGTGGGCGGTGCCGTGGGCGACCACCGAGCGGAAGTTGACCGAGTGGTTGAACGCGGACTTGGTCAGCACCAGCGCGTCGACCACCGTCACGGTGACGCAGACCGGCAGGCCCCGGTCGCCGGAGGCGCCGCGCAGCGGACGGCTGCCGGTGGAGCCGTGCACGTAGAGCCGGCTGCCGACCCGGGCGTAGATGGTCGGCAGCACGACCGGGGCGCCGTCGGCGACGAAGCCGAGGTGGCAGATGTACGCGCTGTCGAGGACGGCGTGGATCGCGTCCTGCTCCCAGGTGGCGCGGTCCTTGTACCGGGTGGGGGTGGTGCGGGGCGTGCGGGAGTAGCTGAAGGGGGCGGAGCCGTCTGCGGGGAGCGACATGACAACCTCGTTGTACTAGTGCATAATTTGCTTTGTGCTAGGAGACTATCCGCTGAAAGGGCGACGCGCCAGCGAGATCGCCACCCACATCGAGCAGGGCGTCAGCAGTGGACGCCTCGCCCCCGGAACCGCGCTGCCCCCGCTGCGCGACCTCGCCGCCGAACTCGGCGTCAACCCCAACACCGTCGCCGCCGCCTACCGGCTGCTCCGCGACCGCGGAGTGATCGAGACGGCCGGCCGCAAGGGCAGCCGCATCCTGCCCAGGCCCGCCCTCACTCCGCGCGACCAGATCCGGATCCCCGTCCCGCCGCACGCCCGCGACCTCTCCCACGGCAACCCCGACCCGGCGCTGCTCCCCGACCTCGGCCCCGCGCTCGCCGCCGCCGCCGAGGCCGCCCGGGCCGAGCCCGTCCTCTACGGGCACCCCGCCGTGGACCCCGGACTGCTGGCGCTCGCCCGCGCCTCCTTCGAGGCCGACGGCCTGCCCGGCGGCCCGATCGCCCTCGCCTCCGGCTCGCTCGACACCCTGGAACGCATCCTCGTCACCCGGCTGCGCCCCGGCGACGCCGTCGCCGTCGAGGACCCGGGCTGGGGCAGCCTGCTCGACCTGCTGCCCGCGATCGGCCTGCGGCCGGTGCCCGTCCGCCTGGACGACGAGGGCCCGCTGCCCGGCCCGCTCGCCGCCGCACTGGCCGAGGGCGCCCGTGCCGTGGTGGTCACCAGCCGGGCGCAGAACCCCACCGGCGCCGCGCTCACCGCCCGCCGGGCCGACGAGCTGCGCGACGTCCTGGCCGGCCACCCCGACGTGCTGCTGATCGAGGACGACCACGGGCACGGCATGGTCGACCAGCCCTACCACCCGCTGGTGGGCGCCGGCACCCGGCAGTGGGCGGTGGTGCGCTCGGCGGCCAAGGCCTACGGACCGGACCTGCGGCTCTCGGTGGCCGTCGGCGACGAGGACACCGTCGGACGGCTGACCGGGAGGCTGCGGCTCGGCGCCGGCTGGGTCAGCCTGCTGCTGCAGCGCACCGTCGCCGAGCTGTGGCGCACCGACGCGGCACCGGTCGCCCGGGTGGCCGGCGTCTACCGGACCCGCCGGGACGCGCTGCTCGACGACCTCGCCGCCCGCGGCATCGCCGCGCACGGCCGGAGCGGGCTCAACGTCTGGCTGCCCGTGCCGGACGAGACCTCGGCGCTCGCCGCGCTGGTGCAGCGCGGCTGGGTCGCCGCGCCGGGCGCCCGGTACCGGCTCCAGTCGCCGCCCGGGCTGCGGATCACCACGTCCCGGCTGGACCCGGCGGACGCCCGGCGGCTGGCCGAGGACCTCGCCGGCGTGCTGGGCACGGGCGGGGTCGGCTCGCGCCTGGTGTGACCCGGGCGGCGGCCGGTCACGGGCGGGTCACCCGTGGGGCGGGTGGTGTTCGGGTGCCGTGCAGGTCAGCGGCCCGCAGGGCGCCCGCGCGTCGTCCGGTGAGGTTGCGCGGCGTCCAACCCCCGGCCCCACTGGTCTGAACCCGGCGGTAACAAAGCGGGAAACCTGCTGCAGATACCTAGCGGTAACTAACGCGGGCATGTCATCTTCATCGCGCCACCGGCCGGCGGCCCACCCTCACCTAGGCGTCCTCCCGTCCCCACCACGCGGGAGGACCGAGCCGCAGGAGTTCCGCCGTGCCCGAAAACGGTTCGAGCATCACCCGCAGCACCCCTCGACTCACCCGACGGCTGCTCACCGCAGCCCTCGCCCTCCCGCTCGCCGCCGGCGGCCTGATGGCCGGGGGCCTCGCCGCGGCCGCGCCGGCCCGGGCCGCCACCTCGGCCGTCCCGAGCGGCCCCACCGCCAGCGTCACCCTCGGCGACAGTTACATCTCCGGCGAGGCCGGCCGCTGGAAGGGCAACGCCGCCGGCACCAGCGGCAGCCGCAACGGCACCGACCGCGCCTGGAACGGCAGCTCCGCCGACGCCTCCCGGGTCTACGGCGCGACGGCCTCCAGTGGCTGCGACCGCTCCGACGTCGCCGAGGTCCTCAGCGCCTCGACCGGGGCCCAGAACGAGATCAACCTGGCCTGCTCCGGCGCCGTCGCCGCCAACGTCTACCGGGCCGCCAACGGTGGCCAGTCCTACAAGGGCGAGGCCCCCCAGGCCGACCAACTCGCCACCGTGGCACGGCAGAACAACGTCAAGCTGATCACCCTGTCGATCGGCGGGAACGACCTCGGCTTCGCCGACATCATCTCCAACTGCGTCCAGGACTACCTGATCTGGTACTCGTACTGCCACGACTCCGCGCAGTCCTCGATCGACTCCAAGCTGCCCACCGCGATGGCCGGGGTCGGCAAGGCCATCGACGAGATCCGCGCGGTGATGACCGGCGCGGGCTACGCCCCCGGCGACTACCGCCTGGTGCTGCAGTCCTACCCGTCGCCGATCCCGCGCAGCTCCGAGATGCGCTACCCGGAGAGCGGGTGGACCCGCTCCAACACCGGCGGCTGTCCGTTCTGGGACGGCGACGCCGACTGGGCGCGCGACTCGATGGTGCCGCAGATCTCCACCGCGCTGGCCGGCGTCGCCTCCGCCAAGGGGGCGCAGTTCCTGGACCTCTCCGACATGCTGCAGGGCCGCGAGGTCTGCTCCACGGCCACCCGGCAGCCCACCTCCGCCTCCGGGCCGTCCGCGACCACCAGCGAGTGGGCCCGCTTCCTGGACGGCGGCCTCAACAGCACCCAGGGCGCCCTGCAGGAGTCGATGCACCCCAACTACTACGGGCAGCAGGCGCTCGGGCGCTGCCTGACGCTGCTGTGGGGCCGCACCAGCGGTGACTACTCCTGCCGCAACACCGCCGGGCAGGACGCGAGCGGGATGTACCTGGCCGCGCGCTGACACCACGCCCGGTGCCCCTCGCAGGCGCGGGGGGCACCGGGCGTGCGGGCTCAGCCCTTGGCGAGCAACGCCTGCGCGTGCGCCCGTACCTGATCCTTCGTCAGATAGGCGTCGGTGTACTCGAAGTCCTGCAGCCGGGCCGGCTGCCGGGCGAGGAAGCCGGTGCGGACGAAGTCGTCCCCCGCGGTCGCGTTGAGCAGCCAGTTCGCGCCGACCCGGAACTTGGCGACGTTGGTGCGCATCGCCATCAGGTGGTAGCCGCGGGCCACCAGCTGCGCCGGCACCCCGCGCAGCTCCACGCCGACCGGCTTGGACACCGCGTCCTTGCCGCCGAGGTCGACCACCAGGCCCAAGTCCTTGTGGTAGTAAGGCTCCAGGGGCTGGTTGCGGAGCGCGGCGATCACGTTGGCGGCCACCGCGCGCCCCTGCCGGGCGGAGTGCTGGGCGGTCGGCGGGCAGACCGCGCCGTCACCCTTGGCGAGGTCAGGCACCGCGGCCGCGTCGCCCAGCGCGAACACGCCCTCGAACTGCGGCACCCGCAGCTCCGCCGTCACCGCCAGTCGGCCGCGGACCGTCTCCGCGTCCAGCGTGCCGATCAGCGGGCTCGCGGCGACCCCGGCCGTCCAGATCAGCGTGCGGCAGGGGAGCACCCGGCCGTCGGTGAACTTGACCGACTCGGCGCCCACTTCGGCCACCGAGACGCCCAGCGAGACCTCGATGCCGCGCTCGCGCAGCACCTCCAGCGCGGCCGTGCCCAGCGCGTCGCCCAGCTCCGGCATCAGCTTCGGGGCGATGTCGATCAGGTGCCACTTGATCTGCCGGGCGTCCAGCCGGGGGTAGCGGCGGGCGGCGGCCGTGGTCAGGCGCTGCAGGCAGGCCGCCGTCTCGGTGCCGGCGTAGCCGCCGCCGACGACCACGAACTGCAGCCGGGACTCGCGCTCCCGCTGGTCCAGGGTGGCCGAGGCGAGGTCGAGTTGGGCGATCACGTGGTCGCGCACGTAGGCGGCCTCGGCGAGCGTCTTCATGCCGCGGGCGTAGTCCGTGAGGCCCGGGATGTCGAAGGTGCGGGTGACGCTGCCGGGGGCGAGCACCAGGTAGTCGTACTTCTGCGCCACCACCTCGTCGGTGATCTTGCGGACCACGCACACCTTGGCGGCCGGGTCCACGCCGATGGCGCCGCCGGGGACGATGTGGGTGCGGCGCAGCGACCGGCGCAGCGACACCGCCACGGACTGGGGGGTCAGCACGCCCGCCGCGACGTGCGGCAGCAGGGGCAGGTAGAGCTGGTAGCTGAACGGAGTGACCAGCGAGATCTCGGCCTCGGCCGGCGAGAGCTTGCGTTCGAGTCGGCGAGCGCACTCCAGGCCGGCGAAGCCACCGCCCACGATCAGGATCCGAGGTCGTTCCATCGCTCATCCCTTTGCCGTGCGGGTCGTGACCGCGAAGGTCCCCATTACTGTCCGCCACACTCGCACGGCGCAGCAGGGCCTGCCACCGGGGCGGGGCTGATGGGGGGTGAGGGGCCGGTGGGGGTGCGGGGAGCAGGGTGACGGGCCGGTGGTGCGGGCCGACGGCGCGGAGCGGCGGGGGCGGGAGGCACCGCTAGGCTGTCGGGCGTGCTCCCCGAGGTGACGGCGATCCGCTACGTGACGCCACTGCGAGAAGGCGGCTCGATGCCGGGCCTGGTCGAGGCCGACGACCGGCGGCTGTACGCGCTGAAATGGGTCGGCGCCGCGCAGGGGCGCAAGGCCCTGGTCGCGGAGGTGCTGGCCGGTGAGCTGGGCCGGCGGCTCGGGCTGCCGGTGCCGGAGCTGGTGACGATCGACCTGGACCCGGTGCTCGCCCGCAGCGAGCCCGACCAGCAGGTCCAGGACCAGATGCGCGCCAGCGGCGGCACCAACCTCGGCATGGCCTTCGTGAGCGGCGCGCTCAACTTCGACCCGCTCTGCTTCGAGGTGGACCCGGAGCTGGCCGGCCGGGTGATCTGGTTCGACGCGCTGATCGGCAACGTCGACCGCTCCTGGCGCAATCCGAACCTGCTGGTGGCGACCGGCGGGCTGCGGCTGATCGACCACGGCGCGAGCCTGATCTTCCACCACGCGTGGTCCGGGGCGGCGGCCTGGGTGCGCCGCCCGTACGACGCCTCCGACCACGCGCTGCTGCGCGCCCGGCCGGACCTGGCGGCCGCCGACGAGGTGCTCGCCCCGCTCGCCGAGGCGGCGGTCGAGGGGGCGGTGGCGCAGATCCCGGACGTCTGGCTGCTGGACGAACCGGGCTTCGACTCACCCGAGGCGGTGCGCGCCGCGTACCGCGACCAGCTGACCGGGCGCCTGGCCGGTCCGCGCGACTGGCTGCCGGAGGTGCCCGCATGACCGAGCCGAGGACGTCCGTGCCGTCGGCGGCCGTGGAGCTGCACGACTACGAGTACGCCGTGATCCGGGCGGTGCCGCGGGTCGAGCGCGGCGAGTGCGTCAACGTGGGGGTGCTGCTGTACTGCCGGCAGAACGCCCACCTCGCCGCGCGCACGCACCTGGACCAGGCCCGGCTGCTGGCGCTGGACCCGGTGGCGGACGTGCAGGGCGTGCGGCGGGCGCTGCACGGCATCGAGGCGGTGTGTGCGGGCGGCCCGCAGGCCGGTCCGGCGGAGGGGGACAGCCCCGGGCAGCGGTTCCGCTGGCTGACCGCGCCGCGCAGCGCGGTCGTCCAGCCGGGGCCGGTGCACACCGGGCTGACCGCGGACCCGGAGGCGGAGCTGCGGCGGCTCTTCGACCAGCTGGTCCTCTGAGGTCCGGTCCTCCGCCCTCCCCGGTCGTCCGCGGCCTTCCGCGGTCCTCCCGGTCCTCCGCGGTGACGGTTCCGCCTCCCCGGTGACGGTTGCCGTGGTCAAAGCTTGAGTTGGTGAAGCACTCCGCCGTACGCTGGTCCCATGGGTTCGACAGCGACGACGACCGTACCGACCAACGCCGAGTTGATGGAGGCGCTGGCCGCCGTCGGCGCGGCGTACTTCCAGGACTTCGCGGCCGCCGCCGCCCGGCACGGGCTCTCCTCGTCCCAGGCCAAGGCGCTGGGCTCGGTGCAGGAGCCGGTGCCGATGCGGGCGCTGGCCGGTCGGCTGGGCTGCGACGCGTCGAACGTCACCGGGATCGTGGACCGGCTGGAGTCGCTGGGCCTCGCCCACCGCGAGGCGGCGGCCGGTGACCGCCGGGTGAAGATCGTCGTGATCACGGACGAGGGCCGGGAGATCCTCACCCGGATCCGCGGCGAGATGGCCCGCACCCACCAGGCCTTCGAGGCGATGACCGACGAGCAGCGGATCGCGCTGCACTCGATCTGCGGGCAGGTCCTGCCGGTGCTGGCCGGGCGGGCGGGCACCGGGGCCTAGGACGCCGCAGCCCGGGCGTAGCGGCCCGGGCATGAGGCCCGGGCGTCGTGACCCGGGCACTGAGGCTCGGGCGCCGCGGGCGGGTGGGGCGCGGCCGCGGATCCGGCGGCGTTCCGGCTGACCTCGGCTGTTAGGCTTGCGAAGCGTGAGCGCGAAGCCCCAGATCCCCAATGTCCTGGCCTCCCGGTACGCCTCGGCGACCCTGGCCCAGCTGTGGTCCCCCGAGCACAAGGTGGTCCTCGAGCGCCACCTGTGGCTCGCCGTCCTGAAGGCCCAGCAGGACCTCGGTGTCGAGGTGCCGGCGAACGCCGTCGCCGACTACGAGCGGGTGATCGACCAGGTCGACCTCGGCTCGATCGCCGCCCGTGAGCGGATCACCCGCCACGACGTGAAGGCCCGGATCGAGGAGTTCAGCGAGCTCGCCGGCCACGAGCAGATCCACAAGGGCATGACGTCCCGGGACCTGACCGAGAACGTCGAGCAGCTGCAGGTCCGCCAGTCGCTGGAGCACGTGCGCGACCGCACGGTGGCCGTGCTGGTCCGGCTGGCCCGCCTGGCCGCCGAGCACTCCGAGCTGGTCATGGCCGGCCGCTCGCACAACGTGGCCGCGCAGGCCACCACTCTGGGCAAGCGCTTCGCCTCGATCGCCGACGAGCTGCTGGTCGCCTTCCGCCGCCTGGAGGAGCTGATCGCCCGCTACCCGCTGCGCGGGATCAAGGGCCCGGTCGGCACCGCCCAGGACATGCTGGACCTGCTCGGCGGCGACACCGCGAAGCTGGCCGAGCTGGAGCAGCGGGTCGCCGGCCACCTCGGCTTCGAGAACGTGCTGACCAGCGTCGGCCAGGTCTACCCGCGCTCGCTGGACTTCGAGGTGCTCACCGCCCTCGTCCAGCTGGCCGCCGCGCCGTCCAGCCTGGCCAAGACCATCCGTCTGATGGCCGGCCACGAGCTGGTCACGGAGGGCTTCAAGGAGGGCCAGGTCGGCTCCTCGGCGATGCCGCACAAGATGAACACCCGTTCCTGCGAGCGGGTCAACGGCCTCGCGGTCATCCTGCGCGGCTACGCCTCGATGACCGGCGAGCTGGCCGGCGACCAGTGGAACGAGGGCGACGTCTCCTGCTCCGTGGTGCGCCGGGTCGCGCTGCCGGACGCGTTCTTCGCCTTCGACGGCCTGCTGGAGACCTTCCTGACCGTCCTCGACGAGTTCGGCGCCTTCCCCGCCGTGATCGAGACCGAGCTGGACCGCTACCTGCCGTTCCTCGCCACCACCAAGGTGCTGATGGGTGCGGTGCGGGCGGGCGTCGGCCGGGAGACCGGGCACGAGGTCATCAAGGAGCACGCCGTCGCCTCCGCGCTGGCGATGCGTGCCGGCGCCCGGGAGAACGAGCTGCTGGACCGCCTGGCCGCCGACGAGCGGATCCCGCTGGACCGGGCCGCGCTGGACGCCCTGCTGGCCGACCGGCTCTCCTTCACCGGTGCGGCCGGTGCCCAGGTCGCCGAGGTCGTCCGCCAGGTGGAGGCCGTCGCCGCCGCCTACCCGGAGGCCGCCAAGTACGCGCCGGGCGACATCCTCTGACGTCGCCTCAGCCCGACGAGGGCCCCGCCGCCGTTCCGGTGGCGGGGCCCTCGTCCGTGTGCACGTGGCCCGGGTCGAGCGGCGGGGTGGTGCCGCAGGTCCACGCGCAGTCCGGCTCGGCGACGGGGTGGTCCTCCGGCGCGAGCACGTTTCCGCGGACGGTGGCGAGGGCGGTCAGCCCGCCGGCGCAGAGCAGACCGGCACAGATCAGCATCGCGGTGTGGAAGGCGGAGTCCACCGCGGACGGCACCCGGTAGGCGTCGCCGCTGAGCCCGGCGAGCGCCGGCAGGGCGGCGACCGCGAGCAGACCGGCCGCGCGGGCGGCGGCGTTGTTGACGCCGCTGGCGATGCCCGCGTGCCGCACCTCGACCGCGGCCAGCACCGTCGCGGTCAGCGGCGCCACCAGCAGGGTCATCCCGCAGCCCATCACCGTCACGGCCGGCAGCACGTCGGCCCAGTAGGTGGAGCCGGCGCCGATGCGCAGCATCAGCAGCACCCCGGCGGCGCACAGCAGCGGCCCGACGGTCAGCGGGATCCGCGGGCCGATCCGCTTGCCCAGCCGCCCGGCGCGCGCCGAGAACGTGAGCATCAGCACGGTGATCGGGACCAGGGCGAGGCCGGAGACCAGCGGGGAGAAGCCCGAGACGATCTGCAGCTGCACGACCAGCAGGAAGAACACCCCGCTGAACGCCGCGTAGACGCACAGGGTGACCAGGTTCACGGCGGTGAACAGCCGGGAGGAGAAGAGGCCGAGCGGCAGCATCGGCTCGGCGGCGCGGCGTTCGACCGTGAGGAAGGCCGCGCCGAGCACCAGCCCGACCGCTCCGGCGAACCAGACCGCGGGGGAGAGGCCCTCCCCGGCGGCGGTCAACGCGTAGGTGAGCGCACCGAGGGCGAGCGCGGCGAGCAGCGCACCGAGGACGTCGAAGCGACCGGTGGCGCTCTCGTCCCGGCTCTCCGGGACGTGCCGGGCGCCGACCGCGACGACGGCGGCCGCCAGCGGCAGGTTGAGCAGGAAGATCCACCGCCAGCCGGGGCCGTCCACCAGCCAGCCGCCGAGGAACGGGCCGACCGCCGCCGACACGCCGCCGAGCCCCGACCACAGGCCGACCGCCGCCGAGCGGTCCTCCGGGTGGAAGACGGCCTGCAGCATGGCGAGCGAACCGGGGGTGAGCAGCGCGCCGCCGATGCCCTGCACGGCGCGGGCCGCGACCAGCACCTGGATGGTGGGGGCGGCGGCGCAGGCCGCCGAGGCGGCGGCGAACCAGACCACCCCGATCAGGAACACCCGGCGCCGGCCGTACCGGTCGCCGAGCGCGCCGCCGAGCAGGATCAGCCCGGCGAGCGTCAGCAGATAGGCGTTCAGGGTCCATTGCAGGGAGGCGAGGGAGGCACCGAGGTCGGTGCCGATCCGGGGCAGCGCGACGTTCACCACGGTGCCGTCGAGCATCGCCATGCTGGAGCCGAGCACGGTTGCCAGGAGTACCCAGCGTCCCTGCGCGGTGCCCAGGCGCAGGGTGCCGGCCGCGGAGGTGGCCACGGCCCGATCCTGCGCCCCGCGGGGCCCGCGTGACAAGGGTCACCGGGGGGTGTGTCGACGGTGTGCGGTGCGTGAGCGAACGGTCGCGCAGCGGTGGCGGGATCGGCGCAGCGTCGTGGATCAGTGGCGCCGGGTGAATGGATTGTGCACGCACGGTGCAGCCGATCATTCGGAGTGTCACGGCCTCGGCGGGGATGGTTGTCCGTTCAAGAGATCGACATTGCTTCACCCGGACGGATGGGTTTTAGTTCAGCGACCGCCCGGCCAGTCCGGACGGATCCGCCGGGTGGAACGCCGAATCCTGCCGCTGCCCGGTGGTTCGAACTGAACTCTGTACGGCAGGAGCGGGGGACCCACAGGTAAGTCGCCGGACCGGGATCGGCACGCGCTTCGCGTACCGGATCCCAGGGCCGGCTTGGGGTGAAGCCGCGCATGCGGCCGGGCAACTCCAGCCCGAACCCGACAGCTCACCTCGCAGGCGTCGGAGAGGAAACTTCCATGCCTGCTCAGGCTCGTCGTATCGCCCTGCCCCGCGCCGCCCGCATCGGCATCGCCACCGCGGTCACCGGGGTCTCCTTCGCCCTTCCGCTCGTGGCCGCCGTGAGCGCCCAGGCGCACACCGCCCCGGCCGCCCCGGCCGCGCAGAGCTCCACCTGGACCGACGCCACCAGCGTCGACGCCAAGCCGGCCGCCCCGGCCGCCGCTCCCGTCACCGCCCCGGCCCAGGCCGAGAGCTACCGCGTCGTCAGCGGTGACACCCTGTCGAAGATCGCCGACGCCAAGCACGTCGACGGTGGCTGGCAGGCGCTGTACGAGCACAACCGCTCGGTCGTCGGCGGCAACCCGAACCTGATCTTCCCGGGTCAGCACCTCTCGATCGCCGGCCACGCCGCGCCGTCCGCGGACGCCGCCCCGGCGAAGCCCGCCGCCCCGGCCGCCCCGGCCAAGCCCGCCGCCCCGGCCAAGCCGAAGGCCCAGGTGCAGGCCAAGACCGAGGCCGCCAAGCCGTCCGCCCCGGTCCAGACCCAGGTGCAGACCGCCGCCCCGAAGCCGGCCGCCGCCGTCACCGCCGCCCCGGCCGCCGCCAGCACCTCGGGCTTCGTCGCCCCGCTGGCCAACCCGAAGCTGGGCACCGCCTACGGCGTGGCCGGTTCGATGTGGGCCTCCGGCCACCACACCGGCCAGGACTTCGTCGCCTCCACCGGCACCCCGCTGCGCGCCGTCGCCAACGGCGTCGTGGTGAAGGCCGGCAACGGTGGCGCCTACGGCAACGAGGTCGAGATCAAGCTCGCCGACGGCCACTACGCCGAGTACGCGCACCTCTCCTCGATCGGCGTGTCGATCGGTCAGACCGTCACCGTCGGCCAGCAGATCGGCCTCTCCGGTGCGACCGGCAACGTGACCGGCCCGCACCTGCACTTCGAGATCCGCACCGGCTCCGAGTACGGCTCGGACATCGACCCGGTCGCCTACCTGCGGGCGCACGGCGTCGCTCTCTGACCCTGACGGGTCGAGGGCCCGGTCCCGCCGGACGGGCCCTTCGGGACTACCGCTGATGCGGGGCGAAACGATCCTCCGGGATGGTCATGTCGGGTGACCGCTCGACCGGGTGATCGCCGCAACGGCGGACATGGGCGCGGGACACGCCCAGGCCGGCCCGGCTCGCGAGACCTCCCTCGCGAGCCGGGCCGGCCGCTGCCGTTTCCGCCGCCGTTCCCGGGGGCGTTCCCGGTGCGTCTCCGCTTCCGGCGCCGGCGCGCGCAACGGGCGGACGGCGCCGGGGGTGTGACGTCGGCCCCGGGGGCGTCCGCCGCCTGCCGCCTGTCGGCTGCCGTTCGCCGGGTGCCGTTCGCCGGGCTGCGGGTTCAGAGCCGGTGGACGGGCAGGCCCTGCTCCGCGGCGTTCAGCAGCTCGTGCACCCGCTGGCCGAACTCCTCGGTGTCGGCGACGGGTTCGGGGAAGACCAGGCGGACGTCGCGGTGGCCGTGCGGGTGGTCCAGGCGCAGCACCAGGCCGTGCCGGTCCAGGGCGAGCGGCCGGACGTCCGGCCGCCCGGCGAGCAGCGCCGGGTCGAGCAGCCGGGTGAGGACGGCGACGGCGTCCGCGTGGTCGTCGGCGAGGTGGGTGAGCAGTGCGGCCTCGTACCGGGCCAGCGGGTCGGGCGCGGCGTGGGCGAGGTCGGCGGCGGTGAGGGCGCCGGTGCCGTACGGGGTGGACAGGACGGCGTGGGCGACGTCCACGCGCAGGTGGACGCTGATGCCGTCGTCGGCGAGGTGGGCCAGGTGCAGCCGGCCGGCCAGGGTGAGGCGGGCGCGGATCCGGTCGCGGACGGCGACGGGGGAGACGTCGGTGACGTCGAGCACGACCGCGAGGCCGTCGGTCTCGCGCGCGGCGGCGGTGGAGAGCGGGGAGCCGAGCGGGGCGCGCAGGCGCAGCCGGGAGCCGTGGACGGAGACCGGGGTGTCCAGGTCGTGGTGCTCGCCGAGGGCGCGGACGGTGAGCGAGGAGGTCGCGGCGAGGAGGCTGTGGACCCGTTCGGCGGTGGTGGGCTCGGGCACCGGGGCGTCGTCGGTGGGCAGACTCATGACGGACCTCCAGTTGGTTAGGTGAGCCTAACCTAATCACCGTGGGAGGGTGTGGCAAGTGCCGCCCCGTCCGCGCCGTCCGAGCGGTGCGCGGAAGGGCCCGGACGCGCGGGGCGTCCGGGCCCTTCCGTCCGGGCGGCGGCGCTCAGCCGATCACGGCCTGGGCGTCGATCTCGACCAGCATCGGCTCCTGCGGCAGCTCGACGAAGACCGTCGTCCGGCAGGGCTTCACCCCGCCGGGCTTCACGTTCTCCTCGATGAACTCCGCGTAGACCTCGTTCATCAGCGGGAAGTCGGCCCGCTGCGTGAGGTAGACCCGGAACATCACCACGTCCTCGATGGTCGCGCCACCGGCCTCGACGATCGCCTTGACGTTCTCCAGCGTGCGCCGGGTCTGGGCCCGCACGTCGCCGCGGTACAGGTACTCGCCGGTCGCCGGGTCCTGCGGGCCCTGGCCGGAGACCTGGAGGATCGGGCCCTTGCGGACGCCCTGGGAGAACGTCCAGGCGGGCGCGGGGGCGCCGTCGGTGCGGATCTCGGTCTTGTCGGTCATCGGCTTCCTCGTGTTCTGGCGGTCGGTCAGGTACGGTCCGGGCGGCCGCAGTCGGCCGAGACGGCGCGGGCGGTGGCGAGCAGCTGCGGGAGGAGGTCCAGCACCTGCTCGTAGGGCAGCACGACGTCCGGGACGGAGATGGACGCGGCGGCGACGACCCGGCCGGTGACGTCCCGGATCGGCGCCGCCACGCAGTTGATGAACGCCTCGTGTTCGGCGTGGTCCTGCGCCCAGCCCTGGGCGGCCACCCGCTCCAGCTCGGCGAGCAGCTCCTCGGGCGTGGTGAGGGTGCGGGCGGTGTGCGGGGTGAAGTCGATCCCGGCGACCACCCGGCGGCGCTCCGGCAGCGGCAGGTCGGCGAGCAGCACCTTGGAGACGGCGGCGCTGTGCAGGGCGGCGCGCAGGCCGATCCGGGAGTACATCCTGACGGGGTGCCGGGAGTCGAACTTGTCGATGTAGACCACCTCGCCGCCCTCGTACGCGGCCAGGTGCACGGTCTGGCCGGTGGCGGCGTTCAGCTCGGCCAGGTGCGGGGCGGCGATCCGGCGCACGCCGCGCTGCTCCAGCGCCAGGCCGGAGAGCGCGAACAGGCCGGCGCCCAGGTGGTAGCGGTAGCCCGCGTCGCGGTAGACGAACCGTTCCTCCTCCAGGCTCTGGAGCAGTCGCAGCACGGTCGTCTTGTGGACGCCGAGCACCTCGGCCAGCTGGTCGAGGGAGCGCTCGCCCTCGCCCAGTTCGGCGAGGATGCGCAGGGCGCGGGTGACGGTCTGGCTCATCGTGCTCCGCTCGGAGGGCTCGGGCTGGGATCGCGGCGCGGGCCGGGGGCGCCGAGCGCGTCGCGGACGCCGCACGCGCCGCACGCGCCGGGAACGCGGGACGCGCCGGGAGCGCGGCGCCGGCCGGGGCTGCGGCGGGGGCCGGGATCGCTGCTCATTCTGCCCGTGCCCACCGGGCCGCGCGGGCCGGGCCCGCGGGGACGGCCGGGCCGGAGATGCCCCGTGCGCACACCCGGGTGGCCGCCCAGTCGGCGGGCGAGGCGTCGAGCAGCGCCGCCACCACGGCGGCGGGCGGCAGCTCGGCCTGGTCGCCGTGGGCCGTCAGCGCGCAGGCGGCGCTCAGGTGGCCGAGTCGCAGCCGACGGCGCTGGTCCAGGCCGCGGACGGTGCCGGCCAGGTAGCCCGCGGCGAACGCGTCGCCCGCGCCGGTGGCCTCGACCACCTCGACGGCCAGCGCCGGCTCGGCCACCGCCGTGCCGTCCCGCTCCAGGGCGGTGACGACGCGGGCCGCGTCCTTGACCACGACCGTGGCGGGGGAGGGGAAGCGCCGGCGCAGCGCGGACGGGTCCCCGGTGCCGAAGGCGGCCTCCGCCTCGTCGGCGCCGAGCAGCAGCAGGTCGGCGGCGTCCAGCAGCGGTGGCAGGACGGCCGGGTCGCGGCCGTGCCAGAGCGCGGGGCGCCAGTTGAGGTCGAAGCTGATCAGCCGGCCCGGGCGCGGGGCGGCGAGCAGGGCGCGCAGCAGGGCCAGGCAGTCGTCGGAGAGCGCGGCGGTGATGCCGGACAGGTGCAGCAGCCGGGCACCCGACAGCAGGCGCGCGGCCGCCGGGTCGGTGAGCAGGGCGGGCGAGAGCGCCGCGGCCGCTGAGCCGCGCCGGTGGTAGTGCAGCCGGCTGCGGCCGGGCCCGAGGTCGTGGCGGTGGCCGCTGTCGCCACCGACCTCCTTGAGGTAGAGGCCGGTCGGGCGGGCCGGGTCCACGGCGACCGCCGAGACGTCCACGCCGCGGGCGGCGACCTCGGCGAGCAGCCGCCGCCCGAAGCCGTCGTCACCGACCCGGCTGATCCAGGCGGTCGGAACGCCGAGCGCGGCCAGCGCGCCGGCCACGTTGGACTCCGCTCCGCCGACCGACAGCCGGAAGGTGTCCACCGCCTCCAGCGGGCCCGGGCGGTCCGGGAGCAGGACGGCCATCGACTCGCCCACGCAGACGGCCGTCGGGGGAGGCCCGGGGCGGCTCGGGCCCGGGGTGTCCTGTCGCGGCATCAGCTGGGCTCCTCGTCTGCGGCGGCCGTTCCGTTGACCGTGATCCGGCGCCGATGCTAGAACCGTGATGCCAGCATGTGCAACCCTCATTGCACATGTTGCAACATGGCAGATGGAGGAAGACGGTGGAGCAGACGTTCGCAAGCCCCGGCACCGGGCCGGGCATCGACGACGCCGCGGTGGCGGCCCTCGCCGACGAGACGCTCGACTGGCGGTTCAAGGCCGCCCCGTCGGACTCTCCCCCCGCCCGGTACCCCGGAGACGCCGCCGGCGCGCGGAGCGTCCGGGACTGGTTGGCCACCGGACCGACCCTCGACGGGCTCGGCACCCCGCTGCTCACCCTGGACGGCGCCGCGCTCGACCACAACATCCGCACCATGGCCCGCTGGTGCGCCGAGGCCGGGGTCGCACTCACCCCGCACGGCAAGACCACCATGGCGCCCGCGCTCTGGCAGGCGCAGCTCGCCGCCGGCAGCCACGGCATCACCCTCGCCAACCTGCCGCAGGTGCGCGTCGCCCGGGCCTTCGGCGTCGAGCGGATCCTGCTCGCCAACACCCTGATCGACCCGGCCGGACTCGCCTGGCTCGCCGCCGAACAGGCCGCCGACCCGGCCTTCGCCCTCGTCTCCTGGGTGGACTCCACCGAGAGCGTGCGGCTGATGGACGAGGCCCTGCGCGCCGCCGGGGCCGACCGGCCGGTCGAGGTCCTCGTCGAACTCGGCGGCCCCGGCGGGCGGACCGGTGCCCGCGGCGTGGACGCGGCCGTCGAGATCGCCGCCGCCGTGCTGCGCGCCCCCACCCTGCGCCTCGCCGGCGTCGGCGGCTACGAGGGCGCCCTCGCCCACGACGCGACCGCCGACGCGCTGGCCACCGTCCGCGGCTACCTCCGGGCCCTCGCCGAGCTGCACGGCCGGCTCGCCCGCGCCTACCCCGACGACGCCCGACCCGTGGTCTCGGCGGGTGGCAGCGCCTACTTCGACCTGGTCGTCGAGGAGCTGACGGCACTGCCGGACGCCATGGTGGTGCTGCGCTCCGGCGCCTACGTCGCGCACGACGACGGGTTCTACCGGGGTATCTCTCCGCTGGTCCGGGGCGCCGGCGCGACGCCCTTCCGCGGCGCGCTGCACGGCTGGGCCCGGGTGGTCTCCCGGCCCGAGCCGCAGCTGGCCCTGCTGGACGCCGGAAAGCGCGACCTGCCCTTCGACGAAGGCCTGCCGGAGCCGCAACTCGTCCGCGGCGGGGCCCGGTTGACCGGGACGGCGGCCCGGATCACCGCGCTCAACGACCAGCACGCCTTCCTGCGCGACGCGGGCGACCTCGCTCCGGTCGGCGCGGTGCTGCGGCTCGGCGTCTCGCACCCGTGCACCGCCTTCGACCGGTGGACGGCGATCCCGGTGCTGGACTCCGCCGACGCCGCCGAGCCGAAGGTCACCGGCCTGGTCAGGACGTTCTTCTGATGGCCGGCGGCAGACCGGCGCCCGGGGCGGTCGTGTTCCGGGGCGCGACCGTCGTCGACGGCACCGGGGCCGACCGCTACCGGGCGGACGTGCGGATCGCCGACGGCCTGATCACCGAGATCGGCCACGGCCTCGGCGCCCCCGCGGTGGTGGACGCCGACGGGCTCGTCCTCGCCCCCGGATTCATCGACATGCACGCCCACTCCGACCTCGCCCTGCTGCTCGAACCCGAGCACCCGGCCAAGGTCACCCAGGGCGTCACCTGCGAGGTCCTCGGCCAGGACGGCCTGTCCTACGCCCCGGTGGACGACACCACCCTGCCGCTGCTGCGCCGCCAGCTCGCCGGCTGGAACGGCGATCCGGCGGACCTCGACTGGGACTGGCGCGGCGTCGCGGACTACCTGGACCGGCTCGACCGCACCGGCCCGGCCGTCAACGCCTGCTACCTCGTCCCGCACGGCACGCTGAGGGCCCTCGCCATGGGCTGGGCCGACCGGCCGCCGACCCCGGCCGAACTCGACCGGATGCGCCAGCACCTGGCGCAGGGGCTGCTCGACGGCGCGGTCGGCATGTCCAGCGGTCTCAGCTACACCCCCGGCAGCTACGCGGACACCGCCGAGCTGGTCGAACTGTGCCTGGTGGTCGCGGCCTACGGGGGCTTCCACGCACCCCACCAACGCTCCTACGGTGCGGGCGCGTTGGAGGGGTACGCGGAGATGGTGGAGATCTCCCGGCGGACCGGCTGCGGCCTCCACCTGACCCACGCCACGATGAACTTCGACGTCAACCGGGGCCGGGCCGGCGACCTGCTGGCCCTCGTCGACCAGGCCCTCGCCGACGGCGTCGACCTCACCCTGGACAGCTACCCGTACCTGCCCGGATCCACCACCCTGGCCGCCCTGCTGCCCGGTTGGGCCACCGAGGGCGGCCCGGAGGCGACCCTGGACCGGCTCGCCGACCCGGTGGTCCGCGAACGGATCCGGTACGAGGTGGAGGAGAAGGGCAGCGACGGCTGCCACGGCGTCGTCACCGACTGGGCGACCATCCAGATCTCCGGCGTGCGCTCGCCCGCACTCGCGGACAGCGTCGGCCGGACCGTCGCCGAACTCGCCGCCGAGCAGCGGCGCGGCGGCACCGAGGTCTTCCTCGACCTGCTGCGCCGCGACGACCTGGCCACCACGATCCTCCAGCACGTCGGGCACGAGGAGAACGTCCGGGCGATCATGCGCCACCGGGTGCACACCGTCGGCAGCGACGGACTGCTGGTCGGTGCCCGGCCGCACCCGCGGGCCTGGGGAACCTTCCCCCGCTACCTCGGCCACTACGGCCGGGAGCTGGGCGTCCTGACGCTGGAGGAGACCGTCGCCAGGATGACCGGCCGCCCGGCCGCCCGGCTGGGCCTGCACCGGCGCGGGCGGATCGCCCCCGGCCACCACGCGGACCTGGTGCTCCTCGACCCGGCGAGGATCCGGGACGCCGCCACCTTCGAGCACCCCCGGCGCCCAGCCGAGGGCGTCGAGCACGTGTACGTCAACGGCACCGCCGTCGTCCGGCAGGGCCGCACCACGGGCGCCAGGCCCGGACGCGCCCTGCGCCGCACCGACCGAGGAACCCAGGCCAGATGACCTCCCTCTCCGCCCTGCACGAGGAAAACCAGGTGATCGCGGTGGTCCGCGCCCACCGCATCCCGGACGCCGCCGCGCTCTGCGCCGCCCTCGCCGAGGGCGGCATCGGCTGGACCGAGTTCACCTACACCACGACGGACGTGGTGGACCACCTGCGGCGGGCCGCCCGGGCCGGCCACCGGGTCGGCGTCGGCACCGTGCTGACGGCCGAGCAGGCCGTCCGCGGCGTCGACGCCGGGGCGTCCTTCCTGGTGACGCCCGGCTGCCGGCCCGAGGTCGCCCGGGCCGCGCAGGAGGCCGGAGTGCCCCTGGTGATGGGGGCGCTCACCCCGACCGAGGTCGCCCGGGCCGTGGACCTCGGCGCCGCCGCCGTCAAGATCTTCCCGGCCCGGGCCTTCGGCCCCGGCTACTTCAAGGACCTGCGCGGGCCCTATCCGGACGTCCGGCTGGTCGCCTCCGGCGGGGTCAACGCGGGCAACGCCGCGGACTTCCTGGCGCAGGGGGCGCTCGCGGTCTGCGCGGGGACGGACGTGGTGCCGCCGGACGCGGTCGAGGCCGGGGACTGGTCGGGGATCACCCGGCGGGCCCGGGCGTTCACCGAGGCGTGCGCGCAGGGCGCCGGCCGGGGCGACGGCGTGCGGTAGGCGGCGGGGCGGCCGGCGTGGGGTAGGCGGCGGGCCGGCGGCGCGGGGTAGGCGGCGGGGCGGCGTGCGGTCGGGCGGCGGCGGGCCGACGGGCGTCGGTCAGGGGTTGCCCGGCCGGCCGTCGGGGCGGCGGGCTGTCGGGACGGCCGGGTTTGGACGAGAATCGGTGGGCCCCAGCTCCAGCCCCGGCCCGTCGGACCCGGCCCCCGGATCCGGCCCCGGCCCCGGACCAGGTAGGAGGACCCAGTTCATGACCTCGACCCGCCCCGGCCCCGACTGGCTCGCCGACGCCGTCCTCTACCAGATCTACCCGCAGACCTTCGCCGACTCCGACGGCGACGGCATCGGCGACTTCGCCGGGATCACCGAGCACCTGGAACACCTCTCCTGGCTCGGCGTCGACACCGTGTGGCTCAACCCCTGTTTCGCCTCGCCGTTCCGCGACGCCGGCTACGACGTCACCGACTACCTCACCCCCGCCCCGCGCTACGGCCGCACCGAGGACCTGGTGGAGCTGGTCGAGGCCGCCCGCCGCCGGGGCATCCGGATCCTGCTCGACCTGGTGGCCGGCCACACCTCCGACCTCCACCCCTGGTTCCTGGCCTCCGCCGAGGACCCGGCCGACCACCGCTACATCTGGTCCGAGCAGCGGGTGGACGGCTTCGTCGCCTCGCCCGGCAGTCGCACCGGCTGGTACCGGCCGAACTTCTTCGACTGCCAACCCGCACTCAACTTCGGCTACGCGCGCACGAGTTCCGCCGAGCCCTGGCGCCAGTCGGTGGACGCCGACGGGCCGCGGGCCAACCGGGCGGCGCTGCGCGGCATCATGGCGCACTGGCTCGGCCTCGGCATCGCGGGCTTCCGGGTGGACATGGCCTACTCGCTGGTCAAGGACGACCCGGGCCTGGTGGAGACCGCCAAGCTGTGGACCGGCGTCCGCGACTGGCTCGACCGCTCGCACCCGCAGGCCGCCCTGTTCGCCGAGTGGGGCGACCCGGCCGCGGCCGTCGCGGCCGGCTTCCACGCGGACTTCTTCCTGCACTTCGGGGGCGCCGACCACGGCCTGCCGCTGCGGTCGCTGTGGAACAACGGCGCCGGGACGGTCGAGGAGTTCTGGCGGCAGGGCCCCTGCTACTTCGAGGCCGAGGGGCGCGGCACCCCGCAGACCTTCCTGGACGCCTGGCGTTCCGCCGCCGAACTGACCGAGGGCGGCGGCTACATCGCGCTGCCCACCGCCAACCACGACTTCTCCCGGCTGGCCACCGGCCCGCGCACCGCCGAGCAGCTCGCCGCGGCCTTCGCGTTCCTGCTCACCTGGCCCACCCTGCCGGCCGTCTACTACGGCGACGAGATCGGCATGCGCTACCTGCCCGGGCTGCCCGACGTGGAGGGCAGCGTGCTCGGCCCGCGGTACAACCGGGCCGGCTCGCGCACGCCGATGCAGTGGCGGCCCGGACCGGCGGCGGGCTTCTCCAGCGCGCCGCCCGAGCGCCTCTACCTGCCCGTCGACCCGGACCCGCGGCGGCCGGACGTGCTCTCCCAGCGGGCCGACCCGACCTCGCTGCTGCACACCGTCCGGCGGTTGATCGCGCTGCGCCGGGCGCACCCTGGCCTGGGCGCGTCCGGCGGGGTGGAGGTCCGGCACGCCGGGTACCCGCTGGTGTACGTCCGGTCCGGTCGGTACCTGGTGGCGGTCAACCCGCGCCGGGAGCCGGGGTCGGTGCGGCTCGCGGACGGTCCGGCGCGGCCGCTGGACGTGCAGGGCGTGCGGGTGGTGGACGGGGAGCTGCGGGCGGACGGGTTCTCGTACGGGGTGTTCGACCTGGGCTGACGCCGCGGCCGGCGGGTGCGGCCGGTGGGCCGGTGGCCGGCCGGGTGGCGGGGTAGCCGGGTGGCGGGGGTGGCCTGGCTTCCGGTCGACGTCGGATAGTTGTAAGCTACATCCGTAGATGGTTGCATTTACCACCTGATTTGGTGGTGTCCGCCATCCGCGAGTCCTGCATCGACCCCACCGGAGGGCGGCCAGCACGCCATGAGCACACCCCAGACCCCTGCCGCGCCGCCCACCCCGGGGCACGCGCTCAAGCACCTCGCCACGCACCTGATCACCCCGCTGCTGATGTGCCTCGGGATGGCCCTCGCCTACCAGGGCGCCTTCCACCAGCCCGAGCCGCGCCACCTCGCGGTCGCCGTGGTCGGCACCGACGCGCAGGCGCAGGGTCTGGCCCGGGCCGTCCGGGCCGAGGCCGGCGACGCCCTCGACGTCCGTACCCTGCCCGACCGGGCCGCCGCCGAGCAGCAGCTGCGCGACCGCACCCTGGTCGGCGCCTTCGTCCCGGACGCGCACCGCCCCGAACTGGTCGTCGCCAAGGGGAACTCGGAGACCTCGGTGGTCGCCGCCACCGCCGTGTTCAGCACGGTCACCGACCGGCAGGGCGTCCCGCTGCACGTCACCGACCTCACCACGCCGGCCGAGGGCGACCCGACCGGCCAGGGCCTGTTCTTCCTGCTGGTCGCGCTGAGCATCGGCTCCTACGCCAGCGTCGCGGCGATCGGCGCCGCCGGCGCCGGCCTGAACCTGCGGACCCGGGCGCTGACCGGCCTCGCGGTGTCCCTGGTGGTGAGCGTGATCGGGATCGTCACGGCGGGCCCGGTCTTCCACGTGGTCGACCACGACCGGGCTGCGGTCTGGGCGCTCGGCTGGCTCTACTCGGCGGGCGTGGTGACCATCGGCGTCGGCCTGCACACCTTCCTGAAGAAGTGGACCACGCTGGCCCTGATGGTGCTGTTCGTGATGCTGAACTTCACCACCTCCGGCGGCATCTACCGGCCCGAGCTGCAGAACGCCTTCTTCGGTGCGCTGCACGGGTTCTGGACCGGCGCCGGCTTCCTGGAGGGCGCCCGCGACATCCTCTACTTCGACGGGGGTGCGGGCCTCGGCGGGCACGTCCTGACGCTGGCGGTCTGGCTGGTGCTGGGCGGGGCCGTGCTGGCGGCCGCCGGGTGGTCCGAGCGGCGCGGGCGCCGTCCGGTCGGGACGGCGGCCGAGAGCGAGGAGGAACTGGCGGAGGCGGTCGCGGTCTGACCGCCCGCCGAGAGGCTCCACCCGGGCCGCGGGCACCGGCGCCGGGTGGGATCGAAGGCCCCGCGCCCGGCCCCGGACAGGCCGGACGCGGGGCCGTGGGCGAGCCGTCCGGGCCCGGTGGGCCTCAGCCGCGCCGGGCCGGTGCGGGTGGCCGGGTGAAGCAGCAGTCGCCGCAGACCCCGGCGCCCGGCCCCACCCGGTAGTACAGGCAGCAGCTCGAACGACGGAAGGCGGCGCCGTGCGGCCCGGTGCGCAGCGTGCCCGTCCCGGCCAGCGGCGGACGGGCGAGCAGTTCGGCGACCAGCGCCCGGGCCCGGCCCGGGGCGTGCGCGTCCAGGACCCGCAGGGTGCCGGCCAGTGCGGACGCCGCGTTGCCCAGCAACAGCCCCGCGGACAGCGGCACGGCGGCCCGGACCGCCGCGGCCAGCGGCTCCAGCCGGTCCGTCAGGACGGTCCGGTGCAGCCGGTCGGCGAGGCTGTCCGGCGTGCTGGGCGTGCTGGGCGTGCCGACTGGCGGGGGCGTCGCGGGTGCGGGCTCCGGCGGCGTCCAGAGGTCGATCGGCCCCTGGTCCGGGATCCGCGTCCAGGCCCGCTCCAGCGTCGGGACCGTCCCCAGCAGCACGGCCGACCCGAGCCCCACCGACCAGAACCGGGCGGCCAGCCCGAGGTGCAGGATCGACGCCGCGACCCGTGGTTCGGCGGTGCCCAGCCGCTGCGCCACCACCCGGATCCGCCCGGCCAGCGGAGCGTCCGGGCCGGTGCCGAACAGGTCGGCCAGCGGGCGGAAGCCCGGCGGCGGGCCCTGGTCGGGTGCGGTGGGGGTGTCGAGCGCGAAGTACGGTCCGACGGCGGCGAGCCGGCCGTAGTCGACGGGCGGGCGGTCGGGTGCGGGGGTCACCGGCCTTCCCCTGTGAGGTCGGTGACCCCCGCGCCCGGGTCGGTGGGCCCGGGGGCGGCGCCCGGTGCGGGGCTCGATCGGGCGGTCGACGGGCATCGGGTGGTCCTCCGGGGCGCTCGGGCGGGCGGTGGCGCCGCGCGGCGACGGGAGGCCCCGGCGGGGGTGGCTCAGCCGCGCACGGTGAAGTCGCCACCGGTGGTGCGGATGAAAGGTACCGTGCCCTGGCAGTCCGCGACCGGCAGGCCGAAGGCGCCCCAGACCCAGCCGAGCCGGTCCCCGCGGGGCCCGTCGTCCTCGACCGAGACGGCGACCTTCTGGCCGACCAGCGTGAGGCCCGGGAACCACGGCGCCTCGCCCTTGGTGATCACGCCGGTGGCGATGGCCTCCCGGCCGCCGACGCCCAGGCAGGTGACGTCCCCCTCGAAGTCCGCCACCAGCCGGCCGTCGGTGTGCACATGGCGGACGTGGAAGTGCCCGCGGGTGGTCCGGGGGTCGGTGTTGACGTCGGCCCGGGCGTCCAGTTCGAAGCGGACCGGGTCGCCCGCGAAGTCGCCGAACGCGGCGGTGAGGACGGTTCCGCCGGTGCCGTGCAGCCGGGCCGTCCCGGCGGCGCCCCGGCCGGCCGGGGCGGCACCGGTCGGGTCCGCGGCGGCGGGAACGGCGGCGGCGACGGTCGCCAGCAGGCAGAGGGCGGCCGCGGTGACGGCGGGGCGACGGTTCATGGCGGGTTCGTCCTTCTCGACGGATGGGGACCGGTTTCGGTGCCACCACTCTCGTCGCAAGGGGTGCGGCCGCACCTCCCGCCGGGGAGGGGAGTCGGCGGCCTCGGGCTCCACCGCGAGGAGGAGCGCGGCCTCCCCCGGGAGAGCCGCCGTCCCGCCGTCCGGCCTGGTCACGGACACGGCGGACACGGGGGGCACGGGGGCGCGGCGGGCGCGGCGGATCGGCGTGAACGCGCGGACGGTGTCGCGGATTCCCTCGTCCCGCCCCGCCCCGCCCCGGTGTCGGACGGCCCGGACGCAGGGCGTCCACGGGGCCGAGGGGGTGCCCCGTGGACGCGTGGAACCTGCGAGGTGGGGGTGGCCTCCGGGCGTCACGCCCTCCGGCCGGCAGTTCGATCGTCGACCGAGGTAGTGCCAGCGGCAGACCCTGATCCGTCTCGATCTGTCGCCACTGCCTCCTGCGGTCGAACTCCTTCAGCTACCTCGCAGGTCCACTCCCATCATGCGCCTCCCACGCCGGGTGCACCAGGGGTCGACGGCCTGGAATCGGGCGTTTTTCGCAACTCGGGCGGATCGAGCGTTCCCGGGCGCCCGTCGGGCGCGTCCTACGGCGCGGGCCACCCGTCGACGAAGCCGAGGGTGCGGTGGTACGGCCCTCCGGGCCCGGTGCTGCGGTAGTCCTCCGTGCTGGTCCCGGTGCGGACGGTGGCGTCCCCGTCGTGGCGGTGGGCGGTGGGCCGCAGGGTGTGGTCGACGGTGGAGTGCTCGGTGACGTGCCCGCCGGTGGCCGTGGTGGCCTCGCGGTGGTAGCCGAGGTCCATGGTGGTCCGCTGGTCGGTGTTGCCGGCGGCGTCGTGGGTGGTCCGGTAGCCGACGTCCAGCGGTTCGCCCTCGTGCACGGTGGTGGTGCGGCGCGGGCCGCCGCCCCAGCTGGTGGTGGTGCGGGTGAGGTCGGTGCCGTTGTGCAGGGTGATGTCGTTCCCGCCGTCGCGCAGCTGCTGGGCGGAGCGGAAGACGAGGTCGTCGCGGACCTCGGTGGTGATCCGGCCGTGGGAGGTCTGGACCCAGCCGCGGGCGAGGTCGTGGCGGCCTGCCGTGACGGTCCAGTCGCCGCTGCCGCCGCCGTGGTCGGTGAGGTCGGTGCCGACGGTGGCCTCGGCGGCGACCCGGTGGTCGGTGAGCTGTCCGGTGGTGCGGGCGGCGCCGTGGTCGACGTCGGCGAACAGGTTGACCTGGCCGGTCCAGACGTCGTTGCTCTGCGCCTCGGCGGCGTTCACGCCGATGCCGACGGTGTGCGGGCGGCCGTCGACGAGCAGGCCGACGTAGGGGGTGAGGTCGAGCCGGTAGGCGGGCAGGTCGAAGGCGAAGACGCCGGGCACGGGCCGCCAGAGCAGCGGGTCCCAGCCGCCGGTGTAGATCACCGGGTAGGGCCAGACGGCGCCGGCCGTGCGCCCGTCGACGGTCAGCCGCAGCTCGCGGAACGGGCCCTTGCCGCAGGCGCCGAGGCCCGGGTTGGCGCTGACGAAGGCGTCCGGGGCGGAGGCGTAGGCGAACTCCTCGCAGGCGCCGCCCCCGCGGGTGTAGACCTCGGCGGTGAGGCGCTCCAGGTTCTGCGGGAAGGTGAGGTCGCGGCCGGCGGTGGGGGCGGCCTGGGTGAGCGCGAACGGGCCGGTGGTGAGCAGCCGGTCGGCGGTGCGGGCGGCCGGCCGGTGGCGGTCGGCGGTGTAGAAGGTGAGGCTCGCGCTGATCGTGAAGACGCCGGTGTAGGTGGCGTCGGTGACGTTGGCGAGGTCGAAGGAGAAGGGCTGCGGGCCCGCGGTGAACAGCGGGGCGTAGCGGGTGACGTCGTGTTCGAGGCTCCACTCGATGCCGTCCTTGGACGGTTCGGGGGTGGAGGAGAGCAGCACCTGGACGCCGCCGACGCGGACGCTGAAGATCCGGTCGAACTGCCGCCCGGCGACCTGCCCGTGGAGGTCCATGACCACGGCCGACCAGGGGCCGGCGCAGTCGGCGGGCGGGGTCAGGGTGGCGGTGTACGGGGTGTCGGGCGGGTTGCCGTAGCCGTTGCGGAACGGCTGGTCGTGCATCACCTCGACGGTGCAGGAACGGGTGTCGGGGCGGGTCAGCGGCTGCGTGGCGGTGACGGGGTCGTGGTAGTCGGTGCCGAAGTCGGCGCGGGCGGGGCCGGCGGCGGTGAGGGTGCCGGCGAGCGTCAGGACGGCGGCGCCGAGTAAGCCGGCGGCGCGGCGGAGCAGGGGGCGGACGGCCAAGGCGGATCCCCGGGGTCGGGCGGCCGGCGGGCGTCGCCGCGGGCCGGGTGGGTGATCCGGGCATCCTTCCGGTGCTGGCATGGCAGCGTCAATGGGTCCGGGGCGGCGGCCGGTGGTCAATGAGTCGGTGGGCGGTGGGCGGTGGGCGGTGGGCGGTGGTCACTGGGCCGGTGGTCGGGGGGCGGGTGCCGGCCCGTGCCGCCCTCCGCCGCTCCGGGGGCTCAGTCCGCCGCCAGGGCCGCGGCCTCCTGCCGGAACAGGTCGCGCAGGGCGCCCAGCAGCGGGCGCCGGTCGTCCGCCCGCCACTGCATCTCCAGCGGCAGGGTGGCCCGGCCCTCCAGCCGGACGGTGGTCACGTCCCCGGTGAGGTGTCCGGTCATCGAACCGGGCACCAGCGAGAACGCGCGGTTGCGGGCGAGCAGGTACAGCCGGGACCCGACGATCCGTGGCGGGCTGACCAGCACCGGCGGGTCGACGCCGCGCTCCGCGCAGAGGCCGAGGACGTGGTCGTGGTAGCGCGGGTGCTGCTCGCGCGGCCACGACAGCAGCGGCAGGTCGCCCAGTTCGGCGAGGTGCAGGGCGGCCCGGCCGGCCAGCGGATGGTCCCGGCCGAGGGCGACCCGCACCGGCTCGTCGGCGAGCCGCTCCAGACGGTAGCCGGGCGCCTCGTCGAGGAACCGGCCGAGGCCGATGTCGGCCAGTTCGGCGGCCAGGGTGGCGGAGACCTGCCCGGTGTCGACGGCGAGTTCGGCGGTGGTGAGGGCGGGCAGTTCCAGCTCGGCCCGGCTGACGACGGCGGGGAGCAGCCGGTTCACCACGCTCGGCGAGGCCACGATCCGGGCCGTCCGCAGCCGGGACTCCTCGTGCAGCCGCACCCGGGCCAGCAGCGCCTCCGCCTGCCCGAGCAGCCGGCCGCTCTCCGCGGCCATCACCGCGCCGGCCCCGGTGAGCGCGACCGACCGGCGGCTGCGGTCGAACAGCTCGACGCCGACGGCCCGCTCGAGCCGGGCCACCTCCTGGCTGACCGTCGGCTGCGAGATGTGCAGCCGTTCCGCGGCCCGGCCGAAGTGCAGCGTGTCGGCGACGGCGAGGAAGACCTCGAGCTGACGCAAGGTGAGACCCATGCCCGAAGACTAGTTCGCGCCCGTGACCGATAGCCGGGAGGCTATCGGAAGCCCCGGGACTCATTCTGGATTCCGATGCGGACGGTCCATACGCTGAACGGCACGTCGCCCCGTCCCGGTGGCACCTCACAGGAGGACCGCATCATGACCGGACTGCCCATCAGCACTCCCGAGGCCGGCGGCCCCCCGCGGGCCGTCCACGTGGCGGACGAGGTCGCCCGGGCCGTGGCCGACGGCCGGCCCGTCGTCGCCCTCGAGTCGACGATCTTCACGCACGGCCTGCCGCGGCCCCGCAACCTGGCCGTCGCGCTGGCGGCCGAGGCGCAGCTGCGCGACGCGGGCGTCGTGCCGGCCACCATCGGCGTGCACCAAGGGGTGCCCACCGTCGGCCTGACCACCGAGCAGATCACCGAGCTCGCCGCGACCGACGGCCTGGACAAGGTGAGCCTGCGCGACCTGCCCGTGGTCGCCGCGTTCGGCCGGCACGGCGGGACCACCGTCGCCGCCACCGCCTTCCTCGCCCACCGCGCCGGCATCCGGGTGTTCTCCACCGGCGGCCTGGGCGGCGTGCACTTCGGCGCGTCCGAGAGCTTCGACGAGTCGGCCGACCTGACCACCCTGGCCGCCACGCCCGTCACCGTGATCAGCGCGGGCGTGAAGTCCATCCTCGACATCCGGGCCACCCTGGAGCGCTTCGAGACCTACAACGTCCCGGTCATCGGGTACCGGACCCGCCGGTACCCCGGCTTCTACGTCACCGACTCCGGCCACGAGATCGCCTACCGCGTCGACTCGCCCGAGGAGGCCGCGCGGGTCATCGACGCCCGGGACGCCCTCGGGTTGCCGCAGGCCGTCCTGATCGCCAACCCCGTCGACCCGGCCAAGCAGCTGCCGCCGGACGAGCTGGACGGCATCCTGGCCCGCGCCCGGGCCGAGGCCGAACGCCGGGGCATCACCGGGAACGCCGCCACGCCGTTCCTGCTCGACCACATCCAGCGCGACACCGGGGGCCGCAGCCTGGAGGTCAACGTCGAGGTCTACCGGGGCAACGTCCGGCTCGGCGGCGAGATCGCCACCGCCCTCGCGGCGGCCGCGAAGACCGGGGCCTGACCGTGCTCGGGGTGCTCGGCGACCTCGTCGAGGACGTCGTCGTCTGGGTCGACGGGCCGCTGCGCCACGGCACCGACTCGCCGGCCCGGGTGTTCCGGCGCCGCGGCGGCAGCGCGGCCAACGTGGCGGGCTTCGCCGCCGGGCGGTGTCCGGCCCGGTTCCTCGGCTGCGTCGGCGACGACCCGGTCGGCGACGCCGTGGTGGCCGAACTGGCCGGCCACGGCGTGGACGTGAGGGTACAGCGGCGCGGCCGGACCGGCAGCGTCGTGGTCCTGATCGACCCGGACGGCGAGCGGACCATGCTGCCCGACCGCGGCGCGGCCACGCTGCTGGAACGGGTGCCCGACGCGTGGCTGGCCGGCCTGACCCACCTCCACGTGCCCGCCTACTCCTTCGACGGCGATCCGGTCGGCCGCACGGCGGTGGACGCGCTCGCCCGGGTCCGCAGGGCCGGCGGCACCACCTCCGTCGACGCCTCCTCCACCGGGATGCTGGAGCGGTACGGGCGGGAGCGCTTCCTCGCCCTGCTGGCCGGGCTGGCACCGACCTTCGTGTTCGCCAACCGCTCCGAGTCCGAGTTCCTCGGACTGCTGGCGGGCGGGCTGCCGGGGCCGGAGCGGGCCGGCCTGCCGGCCACCACGGTGGTCACCAAGGCGGGCGCCGAGCCGACCACCGTCGACGCGCCGGGGGAGGAGCTGCGCACCGTACCGGTGCCACCGGTGAGCGAGGTGCGCGACCTCACCGGCGCGGGGGACGCCTTCGCCGCCGGGTTCCTCGCCGGGTTCCTGGAGACCGGCGACCTCTCCGGGGCGGCCGCGCTCGGGCACCGCACGGCGGCCCGGGTGCTCGCCTCGCCGGGGGCCTCGTTCGCCGGGGGGTGAGCGGGGCGGGGTGGGTCGGGGAGGGACGGGCCGGGGTCGTTCGTGGCGGGGCGGCCGTCGCGGCGCGGGGTGGTGCGGCTCAGCGCAGCGCGTCCTTGCGGAGGAAGCGCTTCAGCCGCTGCCACGGCCAGGTGTTGATCACGTCCTCGGCGGTGAGCCCGCCGCGCTGCGCCGTGCCCACGCCGAAGCGCGGGTAGGCGAGCTGGCCGGTGGCGTGGGCGTCGCTGTCGATCGAGAATCGGACGCCGTGCCGCTTCGCCCGCAGCACGTCCTCGTCGCGCAGGTCGAGGCGCTGCGGGGAGCTGTTGACCTCGATCGCGGTGCCGGTGCGAGCGGCGGCCGCGAACACCGCGTCCAGGTCGACGTCGATCGGCCCGCGCCGGCCGATCCGCCGGGTGGTGAGGTGGCCGATGACGTGCACGTACGGGTTCTCGCAGGCACGGATCAGCCGACGGGTCTGGGCGTCGCGGCCGGCCGTGAAGTGCGAGTGGACGGAGGCCACGCAGACGTCGAAACCGGCCAGGAAGTCGGCCGGCCAGTCCACCCCGCCGTCCGGGCCGATGTTCAGCTCGGTGCCGTGCAGCAGGCGCAGCCGGCGGTGGCGGCCGGCGAGGGCGCGCAGCCGTTCGCGCTGCGCGAGCATCTTCTCGTCGGTCATCCGCTGCATCACCAGGTCCGGGGCGTGGTCGGTGACGGCGTAGTACGAGTAGCCGCGGGCGGCGGCGGTGTCGACCATCTCCTCCAGCGTGGCCAGTCCGTCGGTCAGGTCGGTGTGCGTGTGCAGGTCGCCGCGCAGGTCCGACTCCTGTACGAGGTCCGGGAGTTCGCCGCGCAGGGCGGCCTCGATCTCGCCCCGGTCCTCGCGCAGCGGCGGCGCGATCCAGGGCAGGCCGAGCGCCGCGTACACCTCCTCCTCGGTCGCCGAGACCACCTTGGCCCCGCCGTCGACCTCGAACAGCCCGTACTCGGAGAGCTTCAGCCCGGCCCGGACGGCCATCGTGCGGAGTCTGACGTTGTGCGCCTTCGAGCCGGTGAAGTAGAGGAGCGCCGCGCCCCAGTCCTCCTCGGGGACGACCCGCAGGTCCACCTGCACGCCCCCGGTGGTGCGCACCGAGGTCTTGGTCGGCCCGCTGCCGATCACCTCGGCCACGTACGGGAGTCCGGTCAGCGCGGCCATCAGCGGCGCGGAGTCGGCGGCGGTCGCCAGCACGTCGATGTCGCCGACCGTCTCGCGCATCCGGCGCAGCGAACCCGCGTACGCACAGCGGGTGCAGCCGGGGACGGCGGAGAGCACGGCGACGAGCTGTTCGGCGAGCTCGGTGGCCGCGTCGAGCAGGCTGCGTCCGCCGGACTGCCGCATCACCTCGATGCCGTGCAGGATCTTCTCGCCGCTGCGCTCGCCGAACCCGGCCACGTCGGACAGCCGGTCGGCGCGGACCGCCTCGGCCAGGTCGTCGACGGAGGCGAGGCCGAGGTCGCGGTGGAGGGCGAGGGCCCGCTTGGGGCCGACGCCGGGCACCGCCATCATCTCCCGCACGCCGGGCGGGATCTCGGCGCGCAGCTCGTCCAGGGCGGTGATGCTCCCGGTGGACAGGTACTCGGCGACCTTCTCGGCGGTGGACCTGCCGACCCCGGGGATGCGCTGCAGGCCCTTGGCGTCCAGGCCGGCGAGGTCCTCGGGGTGGCCGCCGACCGCGCGGGCGGCCTTCTCGTAGGCGCGGGCCCGGAAGGCGTCCCCACCGGTGATGTTGATCAGGTCGGCGTACTCCTGGAGCAGCTCCCGCACCTGGTCGTTGAGCCGGGGCATGGGGTCAGTCTAGGTCCTGCCCCGGGACCCGGCCCGGGGCGCGGTCCGGGCCGCCGCCGCCCGCCGCCGGGCCCTCCTGCGCGGGTCCTCCGGTACTCCTCCACGAGACCTCCACCGGGCCGCCGGGTGCGGTCCGGAGGGTCCCGGGGCCGGTCGGGCCCGTTCCGACGGGCCGCCCCGCCGGTCGGCGGGTGCCCGACCGGCCGCTCGGCGGGGGCGGCGCGCGGCCGCCGGCCCCCGAGCCGGATTGTCACCGGGGCGGGGGAGGCGCAGGCTGGCAGGAGGGCCTGGGAAGCGGCCCGCAGCGGTGGGCCGCCGTACCGGGGACGGCCGCCGGAGAAGCACGAGGGGCAGGGCGATGGCACGCGGGAAGCTCTGGGGCTACGTCGCGTCGGGGGCCCGGGCGCTCGGCGCCCGGGGCGTTCCGGGACGGGCCGGCGGCGGGGCGGTGGACGAGGCCCCGGGGCCCTTCCACCCGGGGGCGATGGCGGGGCCGCGGGCGCTGTCCGGGCCGGAGCTGGAGCGGCTGGGCTGGACCGGCCGGCAGAGCGGCTGCGAACCGCGGGCACGGCACGTCCAGGTGGCCGAGGTGGTGCGCCGGGTGGTGCGCGGCGGCGGCCGCGCCGCGGCCGTGACGGTCCGGGTCGCGCCCGGGCTGCCGGTGGTGGCCGGGGACGCCCGCCGGCTGGAGGCCGCGCTGGCGGGCCTGGTCGACCACGCCGTCCGGCGCAACCCGCCGGGCGGGCGGGTGCTGGTCCGGGCCGAGGTGGCGGGCGGGCCGGGGCCGGCGGCGGACGAGCTGGTGGCGGCGGGGCTGGGCGCGGCGGCCCGCCCGCGCGGGCGGGTGGAGATACGGGTGTCCGACCGGGGGACGGACGCGCTGCCCGAGGCGCGGGAGTGGCTGCTCGCGGGCGTGCGCCCGGACGGGCCGGTCGGGCCCACGGTGCACAGCCTGGTGCTGGCGGCGGGCGGGCGGGTCGCGGTCGAGCCGACGCCCGGCGGCGGGCTGACGGTGGTGCTGTTGCTGGCGGTGGCGCACGACTGAGCCGGGGGAACGCCGCGCCCGCGGGGAAGCCGGCCGCCGGGAACCTGACTGCGCGGAAGCCGGCCGCCGGGGAGCGAACCGCAAAGAGGCCTTCGCAAAAAACCCTTTGCAAAGAGTCCTTTGTGGTCGTACGCTCCTGCCATGACCGATGAAAGCGGCTGGAAGCACAGCGACGACCCGCACGCCGTCCTCACCGCCAGGGGCATGCGGGCGATGGCCCACCCCGTGCGGATGCAGCTGGTCGGGCTGCTGCGCAAGCACGGGCCGTCCACCGCGACCAGGCTGGCCGAACAGCTGGGCCTGAACTCCGGGGCCACCAGCTACCACCTGCGCCAGCTCGCCGCCGCGGGATTCGTCGAGGAGGATCCGGAGCGCGGCAACGCCCGCGAGCGCTGGTGGCGGTCCTCGCACCCGCTCACCGTCTGGACGGGCGACGAGCTGGCCGACGAGGAGCCCGACACGGCCGTCGGCTTCCTGCGGTCCGTCCTGGCCGCCCACACCCTGCTCGGCCAGCGCGCGCTGGACGCCTTCGAGACGATGCCGCGCGACTGGCGCAGGACGGTCGACCTGAGCGACCTCGTGCTGCTGATCACCCCGGACGAGGCCGAGCAGCTCTCCGCCGAACTCTCCACCGTGATCGGCCGGTACCGCCGGGTCGACACCGCCGGTCCGGCGCCGGAGGGCGCCGAGCCGGTGGCCGTGGTCCTGCACGTGCTGCCCGAGCCGCAGGCCGAGCCCGCGGCGGAGGAGCCCCGATGACCGCCGCCGCGACCACCGGGGCGGCCACCGCCGCGCCGTCCGCGCGCAGCCTCCGCCCGCTGGCCGGGGTGCTCGCCGCCACCGCCGTCTCCCTGACCGGCACCCGGATCTCCGCGATCGCCCTGCCCTGGTTCGTCCTCGCCACCACCGGCAGTGCCACCATGACGGGCCTGGTCGCCTTCGCGGAGATGACGCCCTACGTCCTGGTCAAGGCCCTGACCGGGCCGCTGGTCGACCGCCTCGGCCCGCGCGTGGTGTCCTGGACGACGGACGCGGTGAGTGCGGTCGCCGCCGGCCTGGTCCCGCTGCTGCACGCGCAGGGGCTGCTGCCGTTCTGGCTCCTGCTGGCGGTGGTCGCGGTGATCGGCGCGATGCGGGGCCCGGGGGACCTCGCCAAGTCGGTCATGGTCCCGGAGGCCGCCGACGCCGCCCGCGTGCCGCTGGAGCGGGCCACCGGGCTGTCCGGGGTCACCGAACGGCTGGCCTCCACGGTCGGGCCGGCGGTCGGCGGCGGGCTGGTCGCGCTGACGGGCCCGATGGCGGGGCTCGCGGTCAACGCGGCCACCTTCGCCCTCGGCTCCCTCGTCATCGCTCTCGCGCTGCCCCGCGGCATGGGCCGGGCGGCGGTCCCGGCCGCCGCGTCCGGGAGCCCGGCGGGGAGCCCGGACGGGGGCGCTGCCGAGGGTGCTTCCGGGGGTGTTCCCGTGGCGGAGGAGGCCGAACGGCCCGGCTACTGGCGGATGTTCCGGGAGGGCCTCGCCTTCCTGCGCTCCGAGCCGCTGCTGCTCACCGTGATCGTGATGGTCGGCATCACCAATCTGCTCGACGCCGGGTTCATGACGGTCCTGGTGCCGGTCTGGGCGCGGGAGTCCGGGAACGGCCCGGCCGCGATCGGCCTGACCGCCAGCGCGATGGGCATCGCCGCCGTGGCCGGCAGCCTGATCGCCGCGGCCGTCGCCCACCGGCTGCCCCGCCGGGCCGTCTTCTTCGCCGGGTTCCTGCTGGCCGGGGCGCCGCGCTTCCTGGTGCTCGCCGCCGGTGCACCGATGTGGGTGGTGCTCACGGTCTTCGCGGTCGGCGGGTTCGGCTCCGGGTTCCTCAACCCGATCCTCGGCGCCGTCCTCTTCGAGCGGGTGCCGCGCCACCTGCTCGGCCGCGTCCACGCCCTGGGCGACTCCCTCGCCTGGGCCGGGATCCCCCTCGGCGGTCTCCTCGCCGGCGCGGCGGTCGCCCTGGTCGGCCTGATACCCACCCTGGTCGCCGGCGGTCTGCTGTACTTCGCCACCACCAACCTCGCGGGCCTCCGCCCGGAGTGGCGCGAGATGGACGGCCGCCGAGACCGCGACCGGGACCGCGGCTGTGACGCGGAGGTCCCGGCCGGCCGGGCCGAACGGGAGACGGTGCCGGTCCACTGAGCCGCGGCCGGCCCCGGGCTCCGGTCGGCCGTGCGGCGCCGGGCGCGCCTCCGTGGGGCCGTGTCGGCGGAGCTCCGGGCAGCCGGGCGGGGGTGCAGCGGCCGTAGCCCGCCGGAGGGGCGGCGGGGGCGGTCAGCGCGGGGCGGTGGCCCGGGGGGAGCCGCTCGCGGTCGTCCGCGGCGGTGCGGCCCGACCACTGCAGGAGCAGGAGGCTCACGACTGCGGCCAGCGCGCACCAGGTGGAGACGAAGGCGAGGCGCCAGAGCAGGGCACAGAGCACGGCGCCCGCGCCGGTGAGCAGGCCGAGGCGGCGCAGCAGGCGGTCGCCGGAGGCGAGGAGGGGGCCGATGGTGGCCAGCAGGTAGCCGGAGAGCAGGAGGGCGGGGTGCGGGACGCCGATGCCGTAGCCGAGGGTGTGGCCGTGCTCGGCGGCCGTCACCGGGTGGGCCGCGACGGCCACCGCGAGCGGCACGGCGACGGCCGCGCCGAGCACGGTGAGCACGGCCAGGACGGGCCCCGGTCGGCCGCGGCGGGCCGGACCGGCGGAGTGGTCCGGTTCGGTGGCCGCGCACCACACACCGACGGGTACGAGCACGGGCAGCAGCGGCAGCGCGATCACCGCCCAGGCCGTGCGCGCCGCACCGCCGACGCCCTCGGGCAGCCCGCCGTCCGCATCGAGCCAGACCAGCGCCTCGATCAGCTGGTGCGTCCCCAGGACGAGGGGCAGCGAGGCCAGGAGGAGCCGCCGCGGCCGGCCGGCCCGCCGGGCACGGATCAGGCAGAGCACCCCGACACCGGCGATCACCCCACCGGCCACGGCGTCCGCCCGGGCGCTCCAGCACATCGGCCCGGCCCGCCTAGCCGGCTTTCCCGCTGCTGCCGCCACCGCCGGGGTCCTGGTCCCCGGTTCCGTCCTGCTTCCCGTTCCCGTCCCGGGTCCTGTTCCCGTCCCGGGTCCTGTTCCCGTCCCGGGCACTGTTCCCGTCCGGGGCCTTGCGGTACGGCGTACCGTCGGAGCAGCCCTCGCCCGGTGCGTCCGGTGCGCCGGGTCCGTCCGGTCCGCTCGCGGCGGACGGCCCGGCGCCCTCCGGTGCGGCGGGGACGGCTCCCGGCGTCTCGCGGGCGCTCCCCGGCATCGCGGGGTGGCGTCCGATCACGATCACCCCGATGACGATGGCCACCAGCCCGGCCGCCTCCCACGCCAGCGCGCCCGGCGTCACCCGCAACCGGTCGCCGAGGAAGCCGACCGCGCAGGCGATGCCCGCGATCGGCTGGGCGGCGGTCAGCGCGGGCAGGGACATCCGCAGCGGTGCGGCCTCGAAGGCGCTCTGCACCAGCAGCAGCCCCACCACGCCCGCCGCCACCACCGCGTACGGCTGCCAGCTGCGCAGCACCGCGTCCAGCCCGTCGTGGTCGAGGCGCTGCGTGGTGGTGCGGGTGAGCGCGTCCTGGAGGCCGTAGAGCAGCCCGGCGGCCAGCGCCAACAGGGTCGCCTCCTCGAACAGCGGCAGCCGCCGGGCCAGCGAGACCAGCAGCAGGGTCAGCCCGACGACCGTGCCGACCACCAGCCAGTGCCGCAGCTCCCCGGCCGGAGCCCCGCCGCCGGTCGGTCTGCCCGCCACGATGAAGGCCGTCACCCCCAGGCCGAGCAGCAGCACCCCGGCCCAGCCCGAGCGGCCGAGGCTCTGACGGGTCAGCACCCGGGAGAGCGCCATGGCGAACAGCAGGTTGGTCGCGAGCAGCGGCTCGACCAGGGACACCTCGCCCTGGTTGAGGGCGAGCGCGGACAGGATCAGGCCGCTGACCATGAAGCCCGTGCCGAGCAGCCACTCGGGCATCCGCATCAGGTCCAGCAGCAGCCGCCAGTGCAGCAGGTCGGCACGGGGCGCCCGCTGCGCCGCGTGCTGCTGGAGGACGAAGCCGAGGCCCAGGCAGCAGGCGGCGCTGAGAGCGAGGAGGAAGACCGCCACGAAGGGACCACCCGGTTGTCGCTGCCGGCGCCGCGCCGGTGGGGTTCCGGGGCCGGTCGGCGGTCGCGGCGCGCTTCCGTCAGCGTACCGCCGGGGCGGCGGCGGGGCCCGGTCGGCGGACGGTCGGCGGTGCCCGTCGGGCCGTCCGCCGCCGCGCTTGCCGCCACGGGCGGGACGGGCGCACGCTGGTGTGAGCGGCCGCCACGGCTCACCGTCCGTGCCGGTCCCGACAGGCGTGGAGGGGGCCGCCGCCAGGAGGTGTGGGATGCACAACCAGTGGGACGTGGAGCTGAGCTTCGAGGAAGACGGTGTGCACACGGCGTGCGACGCCAGGCTGACGGGCGCCCGGGCGCCGGGCCTGAGCGCCCACGGCGAGTCCGTGAAGAGTGCGGACGACCGTCCGCTCGCCAGGATCGGCGAGGAGGTCGCCGCCTCCCGCGCCCTGGAGGCGCTGTCCCGCAAGCTGCGGGCCCAGGCCACCGGGGAGATCGACGACGAGGGGCACCGCCCGGGCTACCTGATCTACTGACGCCTCTCGGCAGCCGGCCGGTCGGCCGGCGCCGCGGCCCGTACGGGGGTGCGGCCGCGCCGCCCGGTCGGCGGTCGGCCGGTGGCCGGGGGGTGGCCGGTCGGCGGCGGAAACCCACTCGTCGGCCCTCCGGCCCCCGTGACAGCATGCCGGCATGACCCTCCCGTCCCCCGACGACCGGTTCGTGAGCACGGCGCTGTACTCCGTCTCCGAGGACGCCTGGCACCTGGAGCTGCACCGCGTCGACGACGCCGGCGCCCTGGTGCTGGCGGTGGTCCCCGACGAGGATCCGGCGCAGCAGCCGTCGGTGTCCTTCGCCACCCGGGGCCGGCCGTCGGAGTCCTTCTGGGACGTGCCGTACGAGGTGATGCGCTGGTTCATGGACCAGGTGGACCAGCAGGTCCGGGAGTCCCGCGGCTGGATGGGTCTGCGGCCCGAACTCGTCGCGGTCGTCCACCGGTTGCGCGAGGAGCACCGGGGCTGGATCCTCGACGAGGACCTGCCGGGAGTCCTCGCGGAGCTGCGCGCCACCGTCCCGGAGGCCGAACTCCCGACGGTGCTGGAGGCCGCCTTCGGCCGCACCTCCTGAGTGCCGAGGGACACGATGAGTCGGTACGCGTCGGTGGTCGGCGGTGTCCTCCTCCTGAGTCCTCAGGACCGGACGCCCGGACCAGCGGCTTCCCGGAGCTTCCGCCGGAGCCGGGCCGCCGTGACCGCTGACACCTGAGGAGCGCGGCGGCCCCGGGGTGTGCCGATCGGGAGCCGGGGTGCACAGGGTGGCGGTTCGGGGCCCGGGTGTCCGGTCAGGCCGGTGGCGTGGCGAGGAACGCGGTCAGCCGTCGGTTGACCTCGGGGGCCGCGGCCATCGGCAGGTCGTGGTGGGAGGCGTCGGGGAGGACGTCCACCGTGGAGCCGGGCAGCGCGCGGCGGGCGGCCTCGGCGACCCGGTGGGCGTCGTGCACCCGGCTGTGCTCGGCGAGGAGGGTGAGGGTCGGGGCGGCGAGGGTGCGCAGCCGGTCCGGGGTGGGGCGGGGGCCGGTGACGACGCGGGAGGCGGGGAAGTCGGAGTGGCCGAGGGCGTACACCTCGCGCCAGGTGGGGTCGAGCCGGGCGCCGCCGGTCTCCCAGTCGAGGAAGCGGCGGGCGCGGTCGGCGCTGCGACCGGGCAGGAACAGGGGCAGGGCGTGCAGCAGGTAGCCGGGGCGGAAGCCGGCGAAGCACTGGGTGGGGTCGAGGAGTGCGAGCCGGTCGACGCGGTCGGGTGCGTGCAGTGCGTACTGGAGGGCGATCCAGGCGCCGTAGGAGTGGCCGCAGAGGTCCGCCCGCGGGACGCCGAGGCCGTCGAGGACGGCGTCCAGCCAGCCGAGCAGTCCGGGGAGGCCGGCGAGGGCGGGCCCGTCGTGGACGCTGCGCCCCGGGTCGCCGATGAGGTCGACGGCGAGGACGCGGTGCCCCGCGGCGGCCCAGGAGCCGGCGTTGGCGGACCACAGGGTGGAGGTGGCGCCGCCGCCGTGCAGCAGGACGAGCGGGCGTCCGTCGGCGGGGCCGCAGGCGTTGATCCGGGTGGTCCCGTGCCCGGTGCGGACGGTGAGCGGCTCGACCGGGACGGGCCAGCGGTCCAGCAGGGCGTCGTAGGCGGCCAGGAAGGGTGCCGTGCGGTCGGGGGGTGAGGTGCGGGTCGAACGACGGCCGGTGCGGGCGGAACGGGCGCTGGATGCGGACAAGGCGAGCCTCCGCGGGCAGGATGCGGGCAGGATGGGTCTGCTGCTGATCACTCGTTGCACAAGTATCTCGCTGAGCGAGAGAATACCGGCACACACGTGCCCGAGGAGGGACGAGAGGGTGTCCGAGGCCGAGGAACCGATGCGACTGGTCCACCTGCTGCGCGGTCTGACAGTCGAACTCGACCTGTTCGGGGCCGAGTTCGCGTCCCGCAACGGCCTTCATCCGACCGATCTGCGCGCGCTCGTCCACCTGCTGGACGCGGCTCGGGCCGGCCGGGTGGTGACCCCGGGGCGGCTCGGGGAGGCGCTGCGGCTGAACTCGGCGGGGACCACCGGCCTGGTGGACCGGCTGGAGCGGCTCGGCCTGATCCGCCGCGAGCGGGACCCCGAGGACCGGCGGAAGGTCAGACTGGTGGTCGAGGAGCGGGCGGTGCGCCTGGGGGAGGAGTTCTTCGGCGGGCTGATCGGTGATCTGGTCGGGGCGATGGGGCGGTTCGACCCGGCGGAGCTGGCGACGGCCCGACGCTTCCTGGAGGTCATGACCGAGGTGGTGGCCGCCGCCAGCCGGGAGTGAGCGGGGAACGCGGGGACCGCGGGGACCGTCAGAACCAGTCCCAGCCGTAGTGCGGTCCGGGGTGGTCCTGGCGCAGCAGGCAGATGTTGGGATCGCGGGGCGGCTCCGGCCCCTCGAACGGTCCGACGGCCGGGCAGCGCGGGGCGACCTCGACCAGGTACTCGGGCCAGGAGGCCCAGTGCAGGTCGAAGCCGACGCCCTGGACGAGCGCGGAGTGGATGCCGTTGTGGCCGCCGGCGAGGTCGCAGCGCAGTCGCGGCTCGATCAGGAAGGCGCCGCGCGGGACGGTGTTGTAGTGGTCCACGTCGACCTGCGGCACGGTGACGACGGAGGCGCAGTGGTGGAACTCGGCTTCGCGGGTGTCCGGTTGGCTCATGGGCGCCAGCATTCCACCGGGAGCGCGGCGCCGACCGGGGTTCCGCGGTTTTGTCCGGTGCATGAGGGAAGACCGTCGCGCAGCGGACGGGTTCCGGCCACTTTCGCGTCACCCGCCGCTTCTGCGTCACCCGCCACGTCCGTGCCGGCCGGCAGCGTCCCTGCGTGCCCGTCAACTCCGGTCCACCGGACGGGTGGCGGTCCTCAGGCCGGACCGAGGGACCAGCTGATCACCGACAGGGTGGCCATCGACGCCAGCGTCGACCAGAGCACCGCGTCCCGGGCCAGCCCGGTGGCCTGCCCGTACTCGCGGGCGTAGACGTAGACGTTCTGCGCGGTGGGCAGGGCGGAGAACAGCACCACGGTGAGCAGTTGGTGGGCGGGCAGGTGGAGCAGCGGCCCTGCCACCGCGAACGCGACCAGCGGCTGTGCCAGCGTCTTGACCGCGACGCTCAGCCCGACCTCCGCGCGGCCCGAACGGCCCGCGGCGGGTGGGCGGTTGTGCAGCGAGATGCCGAGGGCGACCAAGGCCGTCGGCACGCCGGCGCCGCCGAGCAGCTCGCAGGAACGATTCAGCTCGGCGGGCAGGTGCAGCCCCGTGGCGGAGGCGACGGCGCCGAGGGCGGTGGCCAGCAGGATCGGGTTGCGCACCGGGAGGGTGAGCAGCGCGCGGCGGCCGGCGGCGCCGCCGTCGAGCACGGCCAGGACGGCGGGCGTGACGAAGAGGATCTGGAACAGCACGACGGGCGCGACGAAGGAGGCGTCGCCGAGCACCTGAACGGCCACCGGGATGCCGAGATTGGCCGAGTTGACGTACCCGGCGGCCATCGCGCCGATCGCCGCCTCGCCCGCCTTGCGGTGGAACAGCAGCCGTGCCGCCAGCAGTCCGAGTCCGGTCGCGACGGCGGTGCCGGCGGCGAAGGCCAGCATCGAGGGGTTGGCGAAACGGTCCAGCGGGGTGCGGGAGATCATCAGGAAGAGTGCGGCCGGCATCGCGACGTGGAACACGAACCGGCTGAGCACCGCCTCCGCGTGCGGCCCGAGCAGCCCGCTCCGGCCGACCAGGTAGCCGATCCCGGTCAGTGCCCAGATCGGGGCGAAGCCGGACAGCAGGGGATGAAGGGCGGGCATGGTTCCTCGGATCGCTCGGACGGGTCTGCCGGACGGGGAGGGGGTCGCCCGCCCCGCGGCAGTAAACCAGTGCGTGCGAACCGGCCGGGCAGGGGCCCGGGCCCGGGCCGCCGGCCCCGGCGGGCGGGCCGGCCGGGACCTACGATGAGGCGATGGAGCCCGAATACCTGAGCCTGGCCGAGGTGGAGAAGATCGCGCGGCGCGCGCACGAGGGGCAGGTCGACAAGAACGGCCACCCGTACGGCGAGCACATCGCGGCGGTCGCCCGGGGGACGGCCGCACGCGGCGGCACCGAGGAACAGATCGCGGCGGGCTGGTTGCACGACACCGTCGAGGACGACCGGCTGAGCCGTGAGTGGCTCGCCGGGGCCGCGTTGCCCGCGGCCACCAAGGTGATCGTGGAGGCGCTGACCCGCGGTGACGACGAGCCGCTCGAGGAGTACACCGCGCGCATCCTGGCCACACCGGGGGCGCTGCTGGTCAAGCGGGCCGATCTGGCGCACAACTCGGACCCGGCCCGGCTCGCCGCGCTGGACACCGCGACCGCCGAGCGGCTGGCCGCCAAGTACGCGCGGATGCGGGAACTGCTCGGGCTCACCGGCGAGCTCTGACGGGCCGCGCCCCTTCCACCGCGGGAGGGTGCGGTACCCCGTCAACCGCGGGAGGGCCCGGGCCACGCGGATCGCGCGGGCCCGGGCCCTCTCGGGTCACCCCGGTGGTCCCTGTCCGACCCCCGGGGTGAGGGGGAAGGTGGCCAGGAAACGGGTGGTGGTCGGTGAGCCGATCCTGTCGGCTTAGTACCAGTGGTGGTTCTGCCAGAACGCCCAGGCGGCGTTCGGGCTGCCGTAGCGGGAGTTCATGTAGTCCAGCGCCCACTTGATCTGGGTGGCCGGGTTGGTCTTCCAGTCGGCGCCGGCCGAGGCCATCTTGGAACCCGGCAGGGCCTGCGCCAGGCCGTACGCGCCGGAGCTCGCGTTGGTCGCCTTCACGTTCCAGCCGGACTCGTGGGAGATGATCTGGCTGAACGAGGCCAGCTGGTTGGCCGGGACGATCTGCGCGGCCAGGGCCTGCGGGGAGGCGGTGGCGGCGTTCGCGGTGGCGGGCAGGACGCCGGCACCCAGGGCGGTCAGACCGGCGGCGCCGGCAAGAATTGCGGCGGACGTACGCATACGGAGCTTGAAAGCGGGCATGAAGAACTAGACCTCAATCAGGTTGGGCCGGGTCACACCCCGTCTCGGACCGTGGCCGGACAGGGGCCGTATCGGTCGCGGGGCGTGACTCGGCGATAAGCCGCTGACCGGCGGGACAGGAGCCGGTGCGGCTGGCGACGGAGCAATTGTTGCCAGACCGGATCGCCCGCCGCCAAGACCCCCTCGTTACGACCCCCGGTCGTACGGGCGGGGTGGGCCGTGGATTCGAAGGGTCGGCCGCGCGTGGGCGCGCCGACCCCATGTGAGCTGCGCGGATGTCCCGCCGCGGAGGGGTGTCCGGGCAGCCCGGGCGCTTCGTCGCGGCCACTACCGGCCGTCGTAAACGGGATTCCTCTGTGAGCGCACTCACCGAGCGGCCCGTTCCGGCCGTCACCCGCCGATTCGCGGGCGCCACTTTGGGTACAGACGATCTCGGCGCCGCTGAGACCGGCGCCACACCCCGGGTCGGCGAGGGAGGGCCCGGGACCTCCCCCGCGGTGTGGCCCGGGCCTCATCCCTGGCCTGTGCGGTGCGGCCCGGGCGTTGCCCTTTGCGGTGCGGTGCGGTGCGGTGCGGCGTGGCCCGGGCCCCGGGCTCAGCGCAGGTCGCCCAGGCGCCGGTGCCGTACGGCCCGGGCCGCGAGGCGGTCGGGCCCCGGTAGGGCCGCCAACCCGCCGAGTGCCGCTCCGACGGCCTCGCCGAGCCGGGCGCAGAAGGCCTCCGGCTCGTCGGCGGCGTCCGGGCGCTCCTCGACCACCTCGTCCACCAGCCCCACCGCGGCCAGCTGGTGCGCGCCGATGCCCTGGGCGCGGGCCAGCTCGGCGGCGTGCCCGCCGTCCCGGTGGACGATCGCCGAGGCGCCCTCCGGAGGCAGCGGCGCCAGCCAGGCGTGCCCGGCCGCGATCACCCGGTCCGCGGGGAGCAGTGCCAGCGCGCCCCCGCCGGAGCCCTGCCCGAGCAGCACCGCCAGGACGGGCGTGCGCAGTGCCAGCAGCGTGGTGAGGCAGTGCGCGATCTCGATCGCGATCCCGTCCAGTTCCGCCTGGGCGGACAGTTCGGCACCGGCGGTGTCCACCACGGTGACCAGGGGGAGCCCCAGCTCCTCGGCCAGCCGCGCGGTGTGCCGCACGGCCCGCAGGTCGGCGGCGGTGAAGGGCCGCTCGTGGTCCGCGGTCCGCCGCTGCTGCCCGACGACCAGCACCGGCCGGCCGCCGAGCACGGCGAGGGCGCGGACGAGGGCGCCGTCGCGCCCGCCGGGGGCGTCCAGCAGCACCAGGTCCCCGGCGGTGTGGCGCAGCAGCTCGCGGGTGCCCGGACGGTCGGGGCGGCGGGTGCGCCGGACGGAGTCCCAGGCGTCCGGGGGATCGGAGGGGGAGGAAGGGAGAAGGGGAAGGGAGGAGGAGGGAGGGGGAGCGGAAGGGAGGGGGAGACCGGAAGCGGGGAGGGGGGAGGCAGGAAGGGGCGAGGGGGTGGTGGTCAGTACGGCGAGCGTGCGGCGGAGCAGTTCGCGCAGCTCCTGGGGGGCCACCACGGCGTCGACCAGGCCGCGCTCGGCCAGGGTCTCGGCCCGCTGGACGTCGGCGGGCAGCTCCACGCCGCGCAGCTCCTCGTACACGCGCGGGCCGAGGAAACCGAGGCGGGCGCCCGGCTCGGCGAACACGAGCTGGCCGAGCGTGCCCCAGGAGGCGAAGACGCCGCCCATGGTCGGGTTCCGCAGGTAGCTGAGATAGGGGAGGCCGGCCGCGCGGTGGGCCTGGACGGCGGCGGTGATCCGCAGCATGCAGAGGAAGGCCGCCGATCCCTCCTGCATCCGCGTGCCGCCGGAGACCGGCAGGGCGAGCAGCGGCAGCCGCTCGGCGGTGGCGCGTTCGACGGCGCGGGTGATCCGTTCGGCGGTGGCGACGCCGATGGAGCCGCCGAGGAAGCCGAACTCGGACGCCACCAGTGCCACCGGCCGACCGTCGACCAGGCCGGCGCCGGTGAGGACGGCCTCGTCCAGTCCGGTGCGTTCGCGCGCCCGGTCGAGCGAGGCGCGGTAGCCCGGGTCGGCGGGCGGGCCGGCCGGCGGTTCGTCCCAGCGCCGGAAGCTGCCCGGGTCGACCAGCAGTCCGATCAACTGCCGGGCCGTCAGCGGGAGTCCGGCGTCCGTCCCGGTTCCCGTGCCTGCCCTCGTGCCCGTTCCCATGCCCACCCCGTCAGCGGTCGTTGCGGCCCGACATGATCCGCACTCTATGCGGCCGGGCGGGGGCGGAACGGGAGCCGGGGCAAGGTGTGAGGAGGCCGACAGTGCGGCCGGCCGACCGGCGGTTCCGGTTGTTCGACGGCGGTCGGCCCAGGGCGGGCCGGGGCGGTTCGTGGACGGCGCGGGAGTGGTTCGGCCGGGCTCGGGATACGGGTCAAGTCACGTGCTGAACAGCGGAGTTACCTGGTGGTTAATACTTCGCGCGGGGGTTCCGGAGTTGTCGGTGGCTCGCCAGACTGAGGGGCATGACTCGCACTCTACGCGCGTGGAAGTCCCGCGCTGCCGCCGTCACCGCCGTCGCCCTGATGACCCTCGCGCCCGTTGCCGTCGCCACCGACGCGCACGCCGACGTGAGTGGCACGGTGTGTCTGTCCGCCCTCCCCCCGGAGGCGTCCGACACCCTCGACCTGATTGCCACCGACGGGCCGTTCCCGTACTCCCAGGACGGCGTCGTCTTCCAGAACAGAGAGCACGTCCTGCCCGGCCGGTCCTACGGCTACTACCACGAGTACACCGTCATCACGCCGGGCGCCCCGACCCGCGGCGCCCGGCGGATCATCACCGGCGAGGCCTACCAGGAGGACTACTACACCGGCGACCACTACGCCTCGTTCTCCCTGATCGACCAGGGCTGCTGAACCGCCCGGCGCGCTCGCCCCGAGCCGCCCGGGCCCGCCCGCACCTCCGCTCGGACCTCCGCCCGCACCTCCGCTCGCGCCTTCGCTCGACCGGACGCCGGGCCGCCCGCAGCCGGCGGCCGTAGGCCGAGCCCTCCGATCCCGGTGGCCCCGGCACACTTCCCCGCCGAGGCCGCCGGGCCGGATGCCCGGGGCGCCGGGAGCCCGGACACCGGGAGCCCGGCGCCCCGGGGGGCCGGTCGGGCGCCGCCCCGCCCCGGCGCCGCACGCCCGGCGGCGACCGTCGGACACGCGCTAGGGTCGGGGCATGGCACCGAGCAGCGCGAACCCCCCGGGACGGCTCCGGCGTGACGCGCAGCGCAACCGCGACCTCCTGCTCGCCACCGCCCGCGACATGTTCGCCCGGCACGGACTCGACGTCCCCCTGGACCAGATCGCCAAGCAGGCGGGCGTCGGCAACGCCACCCTCTACCGCCACTTCCCGACCCGCGAGGCCCTCATCGGCGAGGTCTTCGCCGACGCAGCCGCCGGACTGGCCGGCGCCGGCGACGAAGCACTGGCCGCCGACGACGCCTGGACCGGCCTCGAGGACTACTTCGGCCGGATCTTCGCACTCGTCGCCGCCGACCGCGGCGTCAACGACCTGGTCACCCAGGCCATCCCGGCCATCCCCGGCATGATCGAGATCAGCCGCCGGCACGCCGCCACCGTCGGCGCGCTCATCGCCCGCGCCCAGGAGCAGGGCACCATGCGGCGCGACGTGGTCACCATGGACCTGCTGTTCCTGCTCGGCCCGCTCTGCCGCGCCCTCCCCGCGGCCACCGAACTGCGCCCCGACCTCTGGCGCCGCTACCTCGCCCTGCTGCTCGACGGCTTCCGTGCCCGCGCCGCCCACCCGCTGCCCGTCCCGCCGATCGGCGAGGAACACCTCGACCGGATGTTCGCCGACCTCTGGGACGCCGAGGCGCCCGGACCCTGAGCCGTCAGGTCCGCGTAGGGAACGCGGGCCCGCGCGTCAGAACCGCGTCAACACCGCACCCGGTGCCCGGCGCACCCGGGTTCGCTGGTTCCGACAGGGCGCGCGATCGCGGCGGTACGGCACGATGTTCGGCAGTGGCAGGGCACGGTACGGCGTTGCGCGTCGAGGGCGAGCGACGGTACGGGTCGCGGCGGAAGGCGGGGACCATGGCAGACATCGGTGGCGGGGGAAGAGGCGGCGCGGCCGGCCGGTTCGTCGTCGGCGTGAGCGGCTCGCTCGGCAGCCTCACCGCCCTCCACCACGCCGTCGCCGAGGCCCGCCGGACCGACGCCGAGGTCCTCGCCGTCCTGGCCTGGATCCCGCCCGGCGACGGGCTCGGCCACCACCGGACGCCCTGCCCGCCGGTCCTCACCGCCAGCCGCGAGGCCGCCGCCACCCGCCTCCGGCAGGTCCTCGACGAGGCGTTCGCAGGCCGTCACGCCGGAGTCCGCCTGCGCTGCCAGACCGTCCGCGGCGACGCCGGGCACTCCCTCGTCCGCTGCGCCGACCAGCCCGGGGACCAGCTCGTCCTCGGCGCCGGCCGGAGCCGGGGCTGCTTCTCCCGCCTGCTGCGCCCCTCCGTCACCGCGTACTGCGTCCGCCACGCGACCTGCCCGGTGCTCGCCGTTCCCCGCTCCCCGCTGCACCACGACCTCGAAGCCCTGGAGCGCGGCCACGACCTGCGCATCCTCTCCGCTGGCGGCTGAGGACCGCCGGGGCGGGGGGCGGGGAGGCGGGGACGGCCGCCGCCGGCCGGCCGGGGCGCAGCTCGAAATCCTGTTGCGGCGGTGCTGCCGCCGGACGATCCTCCCGGCATGGACCTTCCCCAGCAGGTGATCGAACTGGACGACCTGACGCTTCGGCGGTTCGACGCCGAGGCGGACCTCCCGGAGTTCTTCCGGGTCATCGAGGAGTCGCTGGAGCACCTGCGCCCGTGGATGCCCTGGGTCGCCGAGCACAGCCTGGCCAGGACCGCCGAGTTCCTGGCCCGTCGCCAGGAGCTCTGGGCCCGCGGCGAGGCGTTCAGCTACGCGATCGTGGTGGACGGGGCGATCGTCGGCGTCGGCGTGCTGTTCCGCGGCGCGGAGGCCCCGGGCGAGGGCCTCGAGATCGGCTACTGGTTGCACCCCGCCGCCACCGGACGCGGCCTTGCCACCCGGACCGCCCGCGCCCTGGTCGACCAGGCGTTCCGCCTTCCCGGCGTCGACCACGTCGAGGTCGTCCACGACCCGGCCAACCGCGCCAGCGGTGCCGTCCCGGCCCGCCTCGGGTTCACCGAACGCCTCCGCCGCCCGGCCGAGCACCCCGCCCCGGGCGGGAGCGGCGAGGAGCTGGTCTGGCGGCTGACCCGCAGCCGCAGCGATGCCTCCGCCGCCGCGGAGGCGCGGTGACGGTCCCCGGCCTGGAGTTCCGGGGGCGGTGCGGGGGCGTGTCCTGACCGGCCCGGGCGGGAGGCCCGGGTGGCACGGCCTAGCGGAGGCCGGCCGCCTCGGCGAGGACGGCCGCGGTCCGGCGGCCGGCGTGCAGGACGCCCGGGTCGTCCGTCGGGAGGCAACGGCCGGCCCCGGCGTCGTAGGCCGTCATCACCACGCCCGCGTGGTCGGTGGGGAGTTCGAGCAGCACGGCCGCCGGCAGGGCCTCGGCGAGCTTCCGGGTGTGCTCCGGGCCCACGACCTCGTCCTCGGTGCCGTGCACCAGCCACACCGGCACGGGGGAGGGGGCGGCGGCCAGCCGGTCGAGCGGGGCGTCGCCGGTGACGGCGGAGGGGCGGGCGTAGCTGGAGGAGATCCCGACGGCGGCGACGGGGCGGGTGCCACCGGAGGTGTCCGGACGGGTGGCCACGGCGACGGCCTCCCGGCCGCCCAGCGACCAGCCGGCCAGGACGAGGCGCTCCGGGTCCCCGCCGTGGGCGGCGGCCTCGCGGCGGGCGCACGCGAGCGAGGCGAGCAGCTCGGCGCGGCCGCCGTCCGGCCCGTCCGAGCGCCAGTCCGGCACGAACACCAGCAGACCCAGCGCGGCCGCCTCCCGGGCGAGCGGCCGCAGCACGTCGCGTTCGTCGGCCCCGCGGCCGTGCCACAGCAGCACCACGGGAGCCGGCCCGGCGGCACCGGCCGGCGGGCGGTGGACGTCCATGAGCCTGTCGTCCGCGTACGGAACGACCTCGGGTCGAATGCTCGTCATGCGGGGTTCCCCTCCGGTTCTGCGCCTGGTCACGGAGCTGGTACTGTACTTCTCGTTGCGAGGGAGATGATTCCTCGTCAGGCGTCAGTGGTGCTACCAGAGCACGTCCTACTTTCAGTAGGGAGAGTCCGTGCGACCCGGGCCTGGCGCTCTATTCCGGACGGGGTCCGGTGCCTTTCGGGGTGCCGGGCCCTTTCCGTTTTTCCGGGGTGGATCGGGCGGCTTGGGCGTTCCGGTGTTCGGGTGTTAGTGTTCTTCTCGTTGCGAGGGAGATGATTCCTCGTCAGGCGTCAGTGGTGCTACCAGAGCACGTCCTACTTTCAGTAGGGAGAGTCCGTGCGACCCGGGCC